>JANWJE010000136.1 GCA_025451995.1 Parachlamydiaceae bacterium
CGCAAGAGGAATTGTATTGATTTAATACTATGCCTCTTGCGATCTCTCAACCGCGGGAGCTTTCAAGCTAGCCCAAAATTCCAATATTCAACTGGAAGCAGTATATAATAAAAAACTAATTAATTGATTATTTTATAAATCACTCGCAATACAAATATTTGCTGGAAGTTCTTCTATAATCGTTTTTTTTGAAAAAACCTCTTCGCAATCAAACTTCATCGGTTTCAAAGCTTCTTCCATTTCTTTAATAACTTCTGCCTCGATTTCTTGATCTCTATAAGGCAAGTTATCGATAGGCTTCCCCGATTGGAAAACAGTATGGCGAGTGGGTATCCATTCAGGGTAGTGATTGATATTAAATGTATGTCCTTGAATAAAAAGAACTTGATTAAAGAAGTTCTCTTTTATTACTTCATCATCACTCGTACCAGTAAATTCACTCTCCGTGTCAGTGTCTAAGTCTTTATCGACACTGTCTTTATCAACACTCTTTTTTTTCTCAGAAAAAATTTCAAAATCTTTCGGAAATAGCGCATTTAATAGATCGCAGTCTGCCCTGACTTCAGCGCTTTTGTTAATTCGTTTCATTTCTTCTCCCCAAGCCTGTTCTCTTCTCTCTAAAGTTTTGCCTACTTTCTCAAGAATTCCTAGAACGAATACAAGGGCGTCTAACCAAGGTGCAAAAAACATGCTATAACCCATGGCTCTGACGGTGAGAAGGGCAATACTGACAGGCACTGTTGTTTTGATGGTTTCATCAAATTGATCAAAGACACACTTGCGAAATATTTCCATGATTCTTGGATCATCTATGAGATATTCTTCTTCATTTTTATACTTTTCATTGATTTCCTTTTCGGTCTTAATGTGAAAAAAATTTGAGTAAATTCCATCTATATTTTGTTGCAATGTATTTAGGTCGCTAATGACTTTCCAAGTTTTTTGTTTTAAACGGTCGCTTAAACCGGCAGCTTCATCTATTTTTTCATAATCTTTTCGGTTTCCTAAAAAATGAAGGCCTAAATCACGAATTAAAGATGCCCCTTCTGTGACAGATAAAAAAATAACTGGGGTTAAGACAAAGGGAACCGGGCTCGTTGGTACGGAGACTAATTTTCCAAATAACTCATATTTTGAAACATAACAAGTGATTCCATATACGGCATATCCAAAGAGAGAACCCAGAGTAAGTGTACCGGCGATTGAAATTCCTCTTTCAATGCATGGGTGTAAGGGCTCTACAGGTTTGGGCTGATAAATGATCATAGCTGTATTAGTCATCTTTAAACCTTATTTTGTTATTAAAGAAATAAATTATAACAACTTTTTTATAAAAAGTCATTACTCATTTGATTAAAATTTCATTAATTTTTGACAAATAAAAAAAGATTGAAAAATTTTTAAAATTGACTGAGGATGGGGTTATCTCAATTGAAGGCTTAAAAAAAATTAAATGGGGGTTTTTATGCCATTAAAAAAAGGCTCTAACAGAAAAACAATCAGTGAAAATATTAGAACTGAAGTGCACCATGGGAAACCACAAAAACAAGCAGTCGCTATTGCACTGAATGAAGCGCGCCGCACTAAAAAAAAGAAATAGATTGTTTGTAAAAAATATGTGCCCGTGCCCTTGCATGAGCAAAGGCCGGGCACGAGGGGCAATTCGTATACACATCTGACGCAATCTTTTCCATTCTTTGTTTTTTTCAATTCCATAAGACCCTTTATCTTGACAATTAAAAAATTTACACACAGGATTATTTTTATGATTACGAATCCTTCAAACAATCGATGGCAATTTTTTCTCATTTTTCTGGGATTATTCGCAGGGTGGATCCTCTCTATTATTTCTTGGATGGAATTATGTGTTGAACATTGCTCTGCAAATCAAGACTATCGGCTATTTAATCTACCCTTTGCGCCTTTTGGTATTGCCTTTTTTACCGCTCTTTTATTCCTCCATCTCTGTTCTTTAAAATCTGCCATCGCTACAATATTAGTGGCTTGGGGGCTAGCTAGTGCTCTTGGGGCAGAGGGTGTGTTTATAGCAGTACAAAAAAAACAAATCGGCCATTGGTGCCCTGTATGTTTAATGATTGCTGGCTCAGTTGCATTTGCAGCGTGTGTTTTATTAATTACTTTTATTGTTAATTTGAAACGAAATATTGAAAAACAAGATAGGGGTGAAGTAATGAAAAGTATAAAAAGAGCATTCACTTGCTGCTCATTTTTAATCTTAGGTTTTTTCATGGCATTTATTGGAATCAGCAAACCCGATTCGGCTGAAGCTGCCATCAATGATATTAAAGAAAAGATTGCCTTTGGCACAAAGAACAAACCAGTCGAAATCTATTTTGTTACGGATTGGTACTGTCCATCTTGTAAAAAAATCGAACCAATGATTGAAAAGCTTTATCCAAAAATTAAATCAAATGTGACTTTCTATTTCGTGGATTATGCTGTGCATAAAAAAAGCATGAATTTTACGCCCTATAATATTTCTTTTATGATCCATGATAAAGATAACTACTTTAAAGCGCGCAAACTCATCGCTGAGTTGGCTGATAAAACAGAATCTCCGACAGACGAACAAGTCGAAGAAATGGCCAAAAAAAATGGCTTAAAATTTAAAGAGCTATCCTTTTTAGATGTAAAAACCGGCATGGAATTTTTCGATAAAATCGTCAATAAATATGACTTGCATGCAACACCTACCATTATCATTACAAATCCAAAAAGAAATACAACTGTAAAAATGGAAGGAAGAGATGAAATCAGCGAAGATAAAATTGTCAATGCAATTGAAAAAATGACGCCTGCGGGTTAAGGTTTAAAGATGGAATTTTCGACAAGAGCTATCCATTCGGGTTGGGATCCTGACAAACAAACAGGGGCTGTTATGCCCCCCATTTACATGACATCAACTTTTGCCCTCAATTCACCAGGGCATAGCCGCGGATATGATTATACTCGCGCAAATAACCCCAATTTCGTCATTTTAGAAAAAACGTTAGCTGCTTTAGAAAATGCAAGTTATGCAACTGTTTTTTCATCGGGAATCAGTGCACTCATGGGAATGATATCAACCCTATCCACCGGGGATAAAGTCGTCGCTTTGGATGGAATTTATGGCGGCACTTATCGTTTATTTACTAAAGT
The DNA here is from genome assembly GCA_025451995.1 of Parachlamydiaceae bacterium. GTDB lineage: Bacteria > Chlamydiota > Chlamydiia > Chlamydiales > Parachlamydiaceae > JANWJE01. The sequence goes on from JANWJE010000136.1 coordinate 3,160, forward strand.
GATGAGTCGTTTTGGGATACATTTTGAAATTCTCTATGATACCTCATATGAATCGATTGAAAATGCCCTCAAGTCCAAGCCTAAGTGGCTCATCTTTGAAACTCCCACCAATCCCCTGCTTCGCCTTTTTGATATAGAAATTATCTCTTCGATCGCAAAGAAGTATGGAGTGCTAACAATAGTAGACAATACCTTCGCCTCTCCTTATTGCCAAAACCCGTTTAATTTTGGAGCGGATATTGTTTGGCATAGTACGACAAAGTATATTGGAGGTCATTCGGATGTGATAGGAGGTGTTGTCATGACACAAAGCGCCCCATTCAAAAAAGAACTCGATTTTGCGAGAAAAACTTTAGGCGGAAACCCAAGCCCTTTTGATTGTTGGCTGATTACCCGAGGCGTTAAAACACTTTCTGTTCGGATGCAACAACATGAAAAAAATGCACGCGCTGTTGCTCATTATCTTGAAAAACACCCCAAAGTTAAAGTTGTTCATTATCCCGGTTTGCCTTCTCATCAAGATCATTCTCTCGCAGGTAAGCAAATGAAAGCATTAAATGGAATGCTCTCCGCTGAATTTCATTTATCGCTAGAGGATACACTCGCGATGATCTCTTCCTTCAAATTGTTTACATTAGCTGAAAGTCTTGGCGGGGTTGAATCACTGATTTGCCATCCTGTCACCATGACCCATGCTATCATTCCACCGGAAGAGAGAAAAAAATTAGGGCTCAATGATGGACTTGTAAGATTCTCTATAGGAATTGAGGATAGCAAGGATTTGATCGAGGATCTCGATCAAATCCTTGCTAAGTTCTAATCTTCGATGATAGGCACTACTGGTATTTCATCAAAAGAAGAAGTTTTCCCTGCAGAATGATCTAAATCAGTCTTTGCGGAGTCGCTTGTGCTGAATTTTTTTATATCTGCGTTAAATTTAAAAAACGCGATGCAATTTAAAATGAGAATGACCCCTATAAGCTTTGGTCCAATCAAGTTTCTTTTTAATAGCTCTGTAATCCCTACATAGGTAGAAGCCATCATGATAATTGATCTACCAAGGATGGATGCAGCAGATTTATTCTCAAAGCAAAGTTGAACTAAACCTAATAAACTTCTTTCAGCAATGGCCCAAATTGTAAAGGCAATTGCGACTTGCTTTGCAGGAAGACCTGCACATTTAGCATAAATATACCCACCCGCTATCCCAGAGATAAGGGTGGACGTGACATGTCCTGCTAGTTCTGCAACTTTTTCACTAAAATTCATTTCCGGCTTAATCATAAAAGACCTCACAAATTAATAAATAATTGATTATAAATAAACAAATATTTTTATTCAAGTATTTAATAGGATTTAAAATCAGAGTTTGATCAAACCCTTATTAAGTTTAATTATGTGAGTTCAACCTTTGATGAAGGAAACTCCTCTATGGAAGTTATCCAAGACCCCACCTCGTAATTCTTGCTTTAGTTTTATTGTTCGTGTAATCTATTCGTCTCAAAAGGAGATTGGTTCTATGGCAAAATCATTCTATGAACATTTAGAAACCCAACTGGATGAATTAAAGACACAAGGTTTATATAAAAGAGAAAGGGAAATCATTTCTCCCCAAGATCGGGAAATCACAATTTCGGATGATCGCCAAGTCTTAAATTTTTGCTCAAATAATTATCTTGGGCTTGCCAATCACCCGGAAATCATTCAGGCTGCTGAAGAGAGCTACCAAAAATACGGCTTTGGCCTCTCCTCTGTGCGCTTTATTTGCGGAACTCAACATGTTCATAAAGAATTGGAAAGAAAATTATCTCAATTTCTGGGAATGGAAGATACAATCCTCTATACATCCTGTTTTGATGCCAATGGCGGACTATTTGAAACATTGCTCACACCGGAAGATGCTGTCATCAGCGATGCTTTGAACCATGCGAGCATTATCGATGGCATTCGCCTCTGCAAGGCAAAAAGGCTGCGCTTTGAACATAACGATATGGCTAGCCTTGAAGAACAACTTAAAGAAGCGCAAGGGTCCCGTTATAAGTTAATCGCTACCGATGGCGCTTTTTCTATGGATGGCACTATTGTCAATCTCAAGGCAATTTGTGACTTAGCAGATAAATACGGAGCCTTGGTGATGGTCGACGATAGCCACGCCACAGGATTTCTTGGAAAAAAAGGGAGAGGCTCTCCGGAATATTGCGGCATGTTGGGAAGGGTAGACATTCTCACCGGCACTCTTGGAAAAGCATTGGGTGGGGCTTCCGGGGGTTATACATCTGGCAAAAAACCACTGATTGATTGGCTGAGACAACGCTCGCGCCCCTATCTTTTTTCAAACACTTTAGCGCCGAGTATTGCTGCTGCTTCTCTCAAAGTTCTTGACTTAGTAGAAAAAGGCGACGATCGACGAGAAAATTTACGCAGGAATAGTCAATATTTTAGAGATAAAATGACAACTTTGGGATTCAATTTAATTCCAGGTAATCACCCCATTATCCCTGTCATGCTGGGAGATGCAAAGGTCGCTCAGGATTTTGCTGCAAAAATGCTCAATGAAGGAATTTATGTGATTGGATTTTCTTATCCTGTAGTCCCTCAAGGAAAAGCGAGAATACGCACGCAAATGTGTGCAAATCATACCATTGAAGATTTAGACAAAGCCATCCGGGCGTTTGCTAAAGTTGGGCGAGAACTAGGTATAATAAGGTGATTATGAATAGAATTTTAGTGATCGGAGCTTCCGGGCAAATTGGTACCGAATTAACTTTAGAACTTCGCAAAAAATATGGAAATGATCAGGTCATTGCAAGCGATATTAGAGAAGCACCCGAAGATGTGATGGAATCCGGCCCTTTTGAAATTTTTGACGTTATGGATGATGTAAAACTCTACGAGGTGATAAAAAAACACCACATTAAGAAAATCTATCTCCTCGCTGCTCTTCTTTCCGGAACTGCAGAAAAACACCCAAAAAAAGCTTGGGATTTAAATATGAAAAGCCTTCTCACAATCCTTGAGATGGCAAAAGATAAAATCATCGATCAAATTTTTTGGCCAAGCACCATTGCGGTTTTTGGACCAACGACACCTAGGATCAATACACCTCAACTGACTATCATGGAACCCTCAACTGTTTACGGAATCAGCAAGCAAGCAGGCGAAAGATGGTGTGAATATTATTATCATAAATTTCAAGTCGATGTGCGCAGTCTTCGCTATCCTGGATTGATCAGTTATAAAACTGAAGCGGGTGGAGGGACAACCGATTATGCAGTCGAGATTTTTTATGAAGCACTCAAAGAAAAAAAATATCATTGTTTTTTAAAAGAACACACAAAACTTCCAATGATGTATATGGCTGATGCATTGCGAGCGACAATAGATCTTATGGAAGCAGCTCCTCATCGCATAAAAATTAGATCGAGCTATAATCTGAGCGCATTAAGTTTCACCCCCCATGAAATTGCAAAAGAAATAAAAAAACATATTCCGGAATTTTGCATCTACTACGATCCGGATTTTAGACAACAGATTGCAGACTCCTGGCCAGAAAGCATTGACGATAGCGAATCTAGAAAAGATTGGGGATGGAGCCATGAATACACGCTTCCACTTATGACCGAAATTATGCTTAGAGAGGTTGCAAAGAAGTTGACAAATTGATATCACCTTAAACGTTGTGTATTTATTAAAATAATTGTACTGCTTACGACCATGGCTATGGCTGAAAACAAAGGGGTCATCAAACCCATGCAGGCTACACCTAAACCTATACAATTATAAAAAAATGCCCAAAAAAGATTTTGTTTGATGACTCTTTTTCCTCGTTTGGCAAAAGAAAAAAGAGAAGGAAGCGTCCCTAATTTATCTGATGTTAATAATAGATCTGAAACTTGGATCGAGGTGTCGCTTGCGGAAAATATTGCAATCCCAATATGCGCAGCAGTAAGAGCCGGAGCATCATTTATACCATCACCGAACATAGCAACTATCTCCCCCTGTTTTTTCAGATTATCGATAACATTTTTCTTTTGTAAAGGGCTGTGTCCAAATTTCCATTCATCCATGCCGCATGCTCTAGCGACTTTGATGACCGGCTCTTCACTGTCGCCTGAAAGTAGAATTGTCTTTGCGGGCTTTAATTTTTGAATGCAATGTTTAGCTTCTTTTTTGATTCGATCTCCTAACGTAATCGCAGTCAGACACTCGATTCCTTTTGCAAAATAAACGGTTGTAGCAATGGTTTCAGCGCTATTATATTTAGTCGCCTTTATTTTTAACCCTAGTTCTTCAATAAAATTTGCAGATCCTAGGATATATCTAACGCCCTCAAAAAAACCGATCATCCCTTTCCCTGAGATCTCTTCAATATCTTGCATCACTTTATCGCCTTGAACTGCCGTTAATGGACAAAGCAAGTCTTGATAAATAGCCATGGCTATGGGGTGGTTGGATGTTTGAACAAGCGATTTAAGAAATATTTTTTCATCCATAGATAATGATTCAAGACCGGAATGGATAAGAAATTTCCCCTCAGTCATGGTTCCAGTTTTGTCAAAGACAAAGACGGATTGATTTCCTAAATGCTGTAGGCAATTTCGATTGCGCACAATCATTCCCTTTTTGGCTAAATGATTGATTAAATAAGCCTCTCCTAAGGGAACAGCGATTCCAATAGCACACGGACATGAGATAAGCAAAATAGAAATGGCCCTCAATAACCCTGTTTGAAAGGGAGATAATTCTTTATCCATCATTTCAAAAAAACAGCAAACAGCAAATGTTGCAATCGCCAGAAAAAACACGAGGGGGACGAACCATTTTACAATCCGATCGGTCTCTCTTTTGTATGTCGCCTTCTGGTCAATATCTTGAGAGATCATCTCAATAATATGATGGAGGGTTGAGTGCTCCTCTGTCGCAGTCACTCGAATAATTAGCGATCCCCTTTGGAGTAAAGATCCAGAAATCACCGAAGATCCCTTGTGTTTAAAAACAGGCTTTGACTCTCCGGTCATTAATGATTCATCACACTGCCCGCTCCCTTCCACAACACTCCCATCAAGAGCAATTTTTTCACCCATTTTGACACTGAGCAAATCATCCCGAGAAAAATCCTTTATTAAACAAAACGCTTCTTCTCCATTCGCTAAAAGCTTTCTTCCCTTTTTTGGCAAACATAACGACAAATCAATTAAAGCATCCTTTGCTTTAAACTTTGCGCGTGTTTCTAAAATTTTTCCCAAAAGAACAAACATAATAATGACAGTCAAAGAATCGAAATAAACGTTTGGCCGATGATGAAACATTTCATATAAGGAAAGGATTGTTGCAGCAGCAACACCCACCGAAACCAGGAGATCCATGCCGCAAAATCCGGTCCTTAATCCAATCATTGATCTTTTCCAAATCGGCCAGCCGCTATAGAGCAAAACAGGAAGGGAGCCTATCAAAGAAAGCCATGCAAAAAGATGGGCATAGCCATTTCCATCCCCTTCTGTGAAAGTGGTCGCATAAATTGGATAGGCAAACATCATGATATTTAAAGAAAAAAAAGCCGCGATGATAAATCGAAGCATCAATGGTCGATCGACTTTTCCCTGTTTGAGTTCATCTAGAAACTCAGGGCGATAACCCAATCGGATGATGGTATTGAAAATTTTTTCTTTAGTCATCGTGCGAGGACTAAAATGCACGCTCGCTAAATCCATCGAATAGTCTACATTGCATTCGATAATTCCTTCCTCTTTCATTAAAAAGAAAGCAATAATATGCGCACATGAGGGGCACCACATATTGAGAATAGAAAACCGAATTTTTTGAATTTCATCTTGCGGAGTAGAAGTTTCTTTTTTTTTTAATGGTTTAAGCGCCGGATTGCTAATAAAACCGGCTTCTAGAGCTTGGGTAAAAATCGGATGATTTTCATAATTTTCAAGAGAGGATTGTGAGGATAAAATTTGATAAACGACAAGGCAGCCATTACAGCAAAAGCTTTTTTTATTCGCGCTGTCATCTGTCACACAAGAAATTGGCTGGCGGCATAAAGTGCAATTCAATCGACTAGACCTCTTTGTACAAAATCGAGTTGTATAATTATATCTCTTTTTATAATATTATTAGTTATGAAACTACCTTTAGCATATTACGGCAACCCAATTCTTAGAAAAAAAACTGCCAGAATAGAAGCAATTGATGATGCCATCCTTCAACTGATTAAGGATATGGCAGAAACAATGGAAGCCAATAATGGTTGTGGATTAGCTGCCCCCCAAATCAATCATTCGATGAGTCTTTTCATCACTTGTATTCCAAAATATATGGATGATGATACAGTATTGCCGGGAGAACTAAGAGTATTCATCAATCCAAAAATCATCTCCTACAGCGAAGAGGTTTGGGCATGTGAAGAGGGGTGTCTCTCAATCCCAGGATTAAGAGAAACAGTCGAAAGGCCCCACAAAGTCATCTTTCAAGCAACAGATTTAAATGGTCAAATCATAGAAGAAGAGTTCGTTGGATTTGATGCGCATGTGATGATGCATGAAAATGATCATCTCAACGGCGTCTTATTCATCGATCGGCTCCCTCCAAGAGTCAAAAAAGGGATTGACCATCATTTAAGAGAAATTAAAAAAAAGTATAGCACTTTCAATCTTTAAACAAATTCTTTCTTGAATCTTTTTTTTAAATCATTTAAAATATTGTAATTATTAATTTTTATATTAAAGATAACAATGATTAAACTTAATTTAAGTCCAGGTCCAATAATAACTGGAATTTATAATAACACAACTCTTGATACTATTAATTTATCTAAAATCGCTAAAATTGCTACAGTGATAATTGGCGCTTTTGCCGCCATTTACGCCATTTACATTTGCATTAAAGAATGCTGCCCCCCAAAACCTAAAAAACCACTGATTGTCATAAAGCCTATCTATGCAGCAAAAAAAGAAAATAGAAGCCAAATTAAAGATGATGAAGACCTCGCAAAAGAATTACAAAAAATATTTGACGAAGAACTAAAATCCACTAAAGCTCCCGTAAAAGCACCGGAATTTACTGCACCATCCACAACTATTTTTAATAGCAAGGCGTTTGCACATTCTCCCCCTATAATTCTACTCGATGAGCCAACCACAATTCCTCTCTCCGTTAAAAAACTGGTTGTGACTCCATCTAAACCCGTTGAGTCTATCCCAAAACCTTCAGCACCAATCCCTTCAACTAATCCGTTTGTTATTATCGAAAATACGTGTGCCGAAGCTGCTGAACAGATGTTTAACACAAAAGCGTCCGCCAAGAAAACAATAGACAAGCTAGATGTTAAAATCACAGAAAAGGTGTTAGATAATCTCAATGAAATTATTTCCGAATATGAGAAGCGTTGTAAAATTTACACAAAAATTGGCTACAAAGAGGCCGTTGAATCTTATTTTGCAAACATTGGAGGAGATCCAACAAAAATAAAGTATTTAAGTCTCATCGGAATTAGAAATCTTTTGCATTTCGGCCCCTCTATTATCGACGATTTCCGTGAAAAAAACTATTTAGGGGGAGATCATAATTATTCTTCCCTTAAAGGTTTGAAAACATTTAAGCACTACACTGGAAACACAGTTCATCTAGACACTGCTTTTGATGCAGCCAATGATGCAGCTGCAATTAAATTTGCTAAGGAAAAAATTATCCAATTTGGAAAACAACAGGGGTTAGATAAAATCTATTCAAGCCTCACAGCTGAAAAAGTTGCTTCACATTTTCCTGATAGAAAATTGGAACTCCCCCATTCCGGATCCGTGCGGAAAGCTAGCTCACATACGGATCGATCAAATGAAGGGGTGTGGAAATATCAAAATCCCGCGAGTAGTAAAATTGAATACTATGTAAATGTTCCTAACTGCGATATTGTTTTTCTTGCCACACTAAGACTACCCTATATGTTTGCAGAGCTTCTTTATTTGACAAAGGAGCAAAAGGATAGCAAATTATTAAATGAATTTTATGATACTTTATTTGATAAAGGTCTTTCCGTGGGATGTTATGATGATAAGGCACGGGAGTTTATTAATTTCTATCATGATTGGAAAATGAAAATTGCAAAAGCCCCATCTCCCGAAGAGGAAGCAAAGCAAAAACTTGCTTCCGGTTTTTTTGGTGTAAAGCTTAAAAATCAAAATTCCGAAATGGTGATTAAAAAAGCTTTGGACAGATCGAAACTGATCGAAGTGTTATCCAATCTCGATATTGAGTTGAAAGGACGTTCGTTAGAAAAATTGATCTTCGAAGAAGAAGATAAAATTGTTAAGTATTTACTAAAGAAAGGTCTTTGGGAAAATACACTCTACCGTTCGGAAGAAGGCAAAGATTATTTTCTTTTAGACGCAAAAACCCTCACCCCCTTTATGAAAGACTTCCACGAATACTTAAAGTATATGTAGGAATAGGACAATAGCCCTTTTGCATAACCTAATCTCGTGCCTGTGCCCACCCCTCCCAATGGTCGGAGTGGGTTTCGGGCACAGGCACGGGATTAGTTACTCAATATGTTCCATAGTAAAGGCTGGCGCATTTGCTGGTGAGCGACCTAAAGCACTTGTCCATAAAGAGAGGAAGATGCATGACATAAGAAAGATGACAGCTAGCCATGCTGTAAATTTCTTCAAGACATCTGCTGTAGAAGTTCCAAAGAGCGATTCGCTCGCTTCCCCGCCAAATGAGGCGCCCAAACCTGAACTTTTACTCTCCTGCATTAAAATGACTGCGCACAATAAGATGCAAAGGAGCATAAAAAAAGTAATGGTGAAAAAATATAGAAACATCATAGTCAAAACCTATTCAATTGAATTTTAATTAAGAGGCAATGTCTTACCTCTGACTATCATTAACTATTTGCTGAAAACTTTCAAGAGAAAGTGATGCCCCGCCCAGCAATAATCCATCAATATCGGGACAACTAAGAAATTGTTGGGCATTCGAAGCATTTACGGAACCCCCATATTGGATAACGATCTTTTGAGAAATCTCCTCTGATAAAATTTCTTTTAAAAGATTGCGGCAGAACCCTAAAATTTCTTGAGCCTTTTCCGGTGTTGCGAAACTCCCCGTTCCGATTGCCCATACCGGTTCATAAGCGAGAATTAATTGAGTTAATTTTTCTTTCTCTATCCCCTGCAACCCTTCTTTCAACTGATTTTCAAGAACTTCTTGGGTTTTATTCTCTTCAAATTCCTCTTTAGTTTCGCCAATGCATAAAATAGGTTGTAAATCAATCTCCAGTGCCTTTTTTAATTTTCTATTGATAAAGGCATTATCTTCTCCGTATAACATTCTGCGTTCTGAGTGACCGAGGATCACAAATTTTGCCCCGGCATCTTTCAGCATTGTTCCTGCAACTTCCCCTGTAAAGGCGCCGGGGCTGGCATCATTCATGTTTTGAGCACCAATAAGAAGTGCAGTCTCCTTTACCTCTTGCGATATGGGATAAATCAATGTATAAGGAACCGCTAAGCCGATAACTTTATCTTGAGGGTTAAATTCTTGAAGAAGTTCTCGAACAAACTGCCTAGCTTCGTCGATTGTTTTATGCATTTTCCAATTGCCAATGATGACAATAGGGCGTTGGCTCATAAAAATCCTCTTTTAAGAAAATTATAAGTGAGGAAAGGATTATTTTCTATGGATAAGATATCTAGAGATTCAAAATTTTTATGGCTTCTTTTTGCCTCTTTAATTGTTGGAATATTTGAATTCCTTTCGTTAGCAGGCATTCGCCTCCCCTCTCCGGTCGATTCTGCATTCTTTTTTATTTTTATTCTTATAGTTGGTTTCAGAACTTTATGGCATGGGTTGCGCTCTTTGATCGCTCTTAATTTTAAAAACATGGAAACATTGATGCTTATTGCTGTATCTGGAGCCTGGTATTTGGAGATGTATGAGGAAGCAGCTGTTGTGATTGTGTTGTACACTTTAGCGGAAAAATTGGAAGATCTCGGAATACAAAAGAGTCAATCAGCCTTAGATAGCTTATTAAAAGAAATTCCAAAAGATGTCTCCATTAAAGATCGAGGATTGATTCCTCTCGAAGAGGTCGATATTGGAGATATTTGTCTGATCAAACCGGGTGATCGGATTTCCCTGGATGGTAGAGTCATTTCCGGAATTTCTTTTATTGATGAATCCCCAATCACCGGAGAATCAATCCCAAAGGAAAAATTTATTGGAGATCCTGTCTACGCCGGAACTTTTAATAAAAAAGGGTTCTTAGAAATTGAAGTATTAAAACAAGCAAAGGAAAGCACCCTTTCCAAAATTGAGTTACTGACACAGCAAGCATCGACAGAAAAAGCTCCTACCCAGAAATTAATTGAGAAATTTTCGAGATGGTACACCCCATCGGTTCTCTGTCTCGCTTTTTTATGGACGATCATTCCCACACTTTTTTTTGGGTTGCCTTTTGATGACTGGTTCGCTCGGGGCCTCTCTTTGATCGTGATCGCCTGCCCATGTGCTCTTGTCATATCAACGCCGATCTCTATCTTTTCTGCCATAGGCAATGCTTCTAAAAAGGGAGCATACATTAAAACCGGAAAAGCTCTAGAAGAGTTAGGGCGCTTGCGAGCGATGGCTTTTGATAAAACAGGAACTTTAACGTATGGCTCCCCAACTGTTACAGACATTATCCCGTTTGGAAATTCAACAAGACAACATGTTTTAGAATGTGCGGCGGGAATTGAACTTTTTTCAGAACATCCTCTTGCTCAAAGCGTCGTAGAAGCTGCAAAGCAAGAAAACCTCAACTTTCATCCAGTTGAAAACTTCAAAAGTATAGAGGGAAAAGGAGCTCAGGCCGATTGTCTAGTGTGCAGTGAAAGACATCATTGTTTAGGAAAGATAAACTTTATTTTAGAAGAGCATCAGGTGCCCAATGAGATACGGGAAACCGTTGATCGCTTACTCAGCCAAGGTAAAACTGCTATTCTCATAGCTACCCATCAAGAAATTGAGGGTGTGATTGCTTTTTCAGACCAGATCCGTCCACAAAGCTATTCGCTTGTAGAGACAATAAAAAAAATGGGGGTCACTCCTTATCTTCTCACAGGGGATCATTCTGTTTCTGCGGGGATGGTCGCTCAGCAATTGGGCATCGATCATTATCTATCGGACCTTTTGCCCCAAGATAAAGCAGCTGAGATAGTCAAATTTCTCAAAAAATATGGATCTGTCGGCATGGTGGGAGACGGCATTAATGATGCCCCGTCGCTCGCACTTTCTTCTGTTGGTATCAGTTTTACATCCCTTGGAAGCGATACAGCTCTTGATGCAGCCTCTATCGTCATTCTCAATCATCAGCTTGAAGTTATTCCACATCTTATTAATCTTGGCAAAAAAACCCTACGGACGATATTCTTTAATCTCTCATTGGCAATTTCAGTTAAATTTATTTTTATTATCTTGGCGTTAATGGGCCTAAGTCATTTAGCGATGGCCATTTTTGCCGATGTTGGGATCACTCTAATCGTCATATTAATCAGTTTATGTTTAATTAATTATGAAACAACCACCCCCTCTCACAGTTTCTCAATTGACTAATGCGATTAAATTTCAATTAGAAACGTCATTCCCTTCGCTCCATCTCCAAGGCGAAATTACCAATTTTAAAGTGCAAGCCTCCGGGCATTTTTATTTTTCACTCAAAGACGACCAAGCTCAAATTTCAGTAGTGATGTTCAAGGCTGACGCCTCCTCTCTTCGGACAATTCCAAAAGGGGGGGATCAAGTGATTGTTAAAGGGTCGCTCAATGTGTATCCTCCAAAGGGAAATTATCAATTTGTAGTCAGAGAATTAGCCTTTGTCGGGATAGGAGAGCTTCTTCAAAAGCTGGAAGCGCTAAAAATTAAACTCCATCAGCTCGGTTGGTTTAAATCACATCTAAAAAAACCTCTTCCTCGTTTTCCTAAGAGAATCGGCGTTGTGACAAGTCCTACCGGCGCGGTCATTCAAGATATCCTCCACATCTTAAATCGCCGCTTTGCCGGCTTTCATTTAATCCTTAACCCTGTAAAAGTTCAAGGTGAGGGAGCTGCTGAAGAAATCGCAAAGGCGATCGAGCAGTTTAATCAATATCAATTGGTTGATGTGATAATCGTCGGCCGTGGGGGTGGCAGCTTAGAAGATCTTTGGGCTTTTAACGAAGAAATTGTCGCTTCGGCCATCTTTCATAGCAAAATCCCGGTCATCAGTGCAGTCGGACATGAAACCGACCATTGCATTGCCGACTATGTTGCAGATATGCGAGCGCCAACCCCATCAGCCGCTGCTGAAATTGTCATCGCTGAAAAAGGTCTACAGATTGATTTTCTTAAAACAATAAGCAAACGGATCCATCAAGCACTTACCCATTTATTGCACAGATATCGCATTCATTTTAGATCTTTGCAAAAACACCCCTCTTTTTCAAATCCCAAAAATTTTATCGAGCTGAGGATGCAAAAAATAGATGACATGCGCCCCTTGCTCGATTTCGCCATTCAGCAATCGCTTCAGTTTAAAAAAAGAGCCCATTTTTCTTCTTCGCAACAACTCCTTTCTCTAAAACCGAGCAATTTAATCACCAACTTTAGGCAGAAATTTCAAGCGGCACATCGATTGCTTCAGGCTCACCTTTTGCAAAATTTACAAGAATACACTTTGGAATTGAACTATACAAAATCGCAAGTCGATCAAAAAATCATTCAACAAGTTTCCTTATATAAAAAGAAATTGGATCATCTATCACAATTACTAAAAGCTCTAGATCCAAAAAATGTATTGAAGAAAGGATACACCATTCTATTTGCGGAAAATACGCTATCCGTCATAAACTCTATACAAAAACTACAGCCCGGGCAACAAGCAAGGCTTTTGCTTTCTGATGGCGAAGCATTAATAACCATTGAACAGGTGATTCCGAAGTGAATAATCATTTAGAATCCATTGAAGCTAATCCTTTAAGTTTTGAAAAAGCATTTGCTAGACTCGAAGAAATTCTTGAAAAATTAAACTCCGGCACGGTCAATCTCGATGAGTCGCTCGAGCTCTATGAAGAGGCAGATCGGTTGATTACTACCTGTAGTAAACGATTAAATGATGCTGATCGCAAGATCGAAATGCTTATCAAAAATAGAAATGGCGATGTCACTATTGGCAACGATGATAAGCCTTTGGTTCAAGATTTTGCCAAAAGTTTTGCGGTCTGAAAATATATTTGCAGCTCTTTGGGTTGCAATTGCTCTTTACCCTCTTGGATTGCCGTAGAAGAAAGAGATTCAAGAGCTGGATAACTCGATTTTTCAAACATGCGAATGTACTTAGAATTTTTCAATTGATATCCTTTTAAATCTTCACCTTTATTTCTTGAAATGACAATCGCTCTTTCTACCCCTGTACCTACCCAATTCATCATTTTTTTGCAAAGATCATCACCTGACACAAAATAAACGGGATATTTAGATATTTTAGCCAATGTCACATAACTTAACGTATGATCTGCATACCCCCTGCTTTGATCATTCCAATATGTAACAGGAACTCCCTTAAACATATTTAATCTTGCAGCTTCATTGATTGCGCCATGAAGAAGAAACTCTCTCGCCTCCTGAGACAAAGCGGCAATGTTGTATGTTGCTCTAGCCACTTTTTCTCCAAGATAATAGGGACTTGCTAAAGAAATTTTAGCTTCAACAACCGTTATATCTCGCTTTGCTAAAACATCAATTGCCGTAGCAATGGCAGACATATGGCCAAGATGTGAAGGATTTCCTGTGATAGACATATAAAGAACTGCATATTCTTTTTGGATTTCTTTTTTTACGCTTTTTTGTGGAATTAACTCTTTTTGAACTATTTCTTTCTTTGGTAGCTGCTTTGATAAAAAAATTTTTAATGCAATTGCTGAAACAGTGATTAAAACACCCACACTGAAAATTTTTACATAATTAGTCTTAAAAAAAGAGTTTACCGGAATAAACAATTCCTGTAAGCGCGAGATATTATTAATCATAAATATAAATATGTAAAATTTTATAAAAAAAGAATAACAAAAAAAATCATTACTAACAACAACAAACCAGAGATCCTGTTTGACCCTTTTTTTTATACCGTGTTTATAGTAACATACTATGAAAAAGTAAAATCTTAGGAATGGCATGAAAAAGGGACGATTGACAGAAATAAACTCTCCTGAAGACATCAAAAATTTTTCCATCCATGAATGCGAGGAATTGGCGAAGGAAATTAGACATCGAATTATTGAAGTCCTTTCAATCAACGGGGGGCACCTAGCTTCCAATCTAGGTGTTGTAGAACTGACTATTGCTCTCCATAAGGTATTTCATTCTCCAACCGATAAATTGATTTGGGATGTGAGCCATCAAACCTATGTCCATAAACTATTGACAGGAAGAAATGATCGATTCAATACTATCAGGCAATTTAAAGGTTTATGCGGATTTTCCCATCCAAAGGAGTCCCCTTATGATCATTTCCACGCAGGACATGCTGGGACAGCCTTATCTCTTTCTTTAGGAATGGCAAAAAATCGAGACCTCACAAAAAGGCAAGAATATATCGTTCCTATTATCGGGGATGCCACGTTAACCTGCGGACTCACCTTAGAAGCTTTAAATAACATTTCCCGCGAATTAAAAAAGTTTATCGTCATTTTAAATGATAATGCAATGTCCATCTCAAAGAATGTAGGAGCTATTACTCATATTTTAAGTCGCCTTCTAAGCAATCCAACCACAAATCGCATCTATCAAGAGTTAGACCATCTCGTTTGCAAGATTCCAAGCTATGGGACACTTTTATCCCAACAAGGTCATAAAATTACCGAATCATTGAAAAACCTAGTGAGTCCTGCAGCTTACTTTGAGCAATATGGTTTGGCTTATATCGGCCCCATCGATGGGCACAATATCAAACATATGATCGATGCATTAGAGGGGGTCAAAGATTCAAATTGGCCAGTCATTATCCATGTATTGACCCGAAAGGGAGAAGGGATGGATGAAGCGATCAAAAATCCAATCTCATACCATGGAGCCAGACCCTTCAGCAGAGATACAGGCAAATTTTTGCCAAATCCGACCACAAAACCAACTTTCCCTAAAATTTTTGGCGATCAGCTATTAAAAATGGCGGAAAAAGATCCAAGCGTTGTCGCTGTCACACCTGCCATGTCGTGCGGTTCTTGTCTTGATGATTTTATGAAAAAATTTCCTGAAAGATGCTTAGATGTTGGGATTGCAGAATCACATGCAGTCACATTATGCGGTGGAATTGCATATGGGGGAAAAATGAAAGTGGTCTCTTCGATTTATGCAACTTTTTTACAGCGAGCGTTTGATAATCTTTTCCATGATATTTGCTTACAAGAACTCCCTGTAGTATTTGCCATCGATCGAGCTGGTATTTCCGGTCCGGATGGATCGACACATCACGGCATCTATGATATCTCCTTTTTAAACGCCATGCCAAATATGGTCATTTCACAGCCTAGAAATGGACAAGTTCTTAGAGAATTGATGGAATCTGCCTTTAATTGGAAAAGGCCAACAGCGATCCGCTATCCAAATATGGCGACAGAAGATGCCAATCAACCATTGATGGAGCGTGAATTGGGCAAAGGAGAACTATTAATTGAAGAAAAAGAGATTCTCATTATCGCATTGGGGCATATGAATCAAGTGGCAATGAAAACTCATACTCTATTGAAAGAACAAGGGATCGAAGCCTCTGTCCTTGACCCTGTATTTATCAAGCCATTAGATGCCGATCTCCTATGCCGTCTCCTCCTCACCCATCAAAAAATTGTGACACTCGAAGAACACAGTGTCAATGGAGGAATGGGTGCGATCATTAATCATTTTCTTATGCGGCAAGGATTCTCTAACATCCAAGTATTAAATTTAGGGATCCCTGAAGCCTTTTTAGATCATGGAAGCCATCAAGACTTAATGAATGAAATCGGTTTAACTCCAGAAAAAATTGTCAAAAGCATTTTGTCACATTTTAGTTTAAAAATACCAGTTAATCAGGTAAGTTTAGGGACAATAGGGATATAACCTTATGTCTCTTTTTTCTCTTAAACCTATAATCTATTATGAAAATAGCTCTTTTTCCCAACGAAATAAAGAACCATTCCATCAAAATTGCAAGTGAAGTTTGCCAATTTCTTAAAGAAAAAGGGGTAGACGTTTTCGCTGAAGAGCGTTTATCTTCTATGATTGGATCGAGAGTTCTTCAAGAAGCAGACTACCAAGCTATCGATTTTAGAATCTCTTTCGGAGGGGATGGGACCATCCTTCGCGTCGTTCATAGACATCCGGACTTGCAAGCTCCCCTATTAGGTGTCAATTTAGGAAGTTTAGGATTTTTAGCCGATATTCCTGTGAGTGAAATTTATCCAAGCTTGCAGTATTTACTCGATGGACAGTATCGCGTTCAACAAAGAATGATTATTGAAGGGTCTATTTCGAATGGAGAAAGGTGCTTTGCTGTCAATGATGTTGTCATTCATCGTTCACAAAACCATTCCTTAGTAGATCTAGCCATTTATGTTGATAAAAAATACGTCAATACTTTTTCTGCTGATGGAATTATTTTTTCTACCCCTGGTGGATCGACCGCTTACTCTCTAGCTGCAGGAGGTCCCATTTTAACACCTGATTTAAATGCGATTATTATTACCCCCATTTGTCCACATACAATCACCAATCGCCCCATCGTTATCTCGCCTACTCATCAAATTGAGGTAAAATATTTAAGCGACTACCATCCTGTCGAAATTACCTATGATGGTTTGTTCACATGTTCATTATCTAAACAAGAGTGTTTTTCGTTGAATATCTCAACAAGAACATTTCAACTTGTCCATCTTTCCAATCATGATTATTTTTTTACATTAAGAGAAAAGTTGGGTTGGCAAGGAAAATTAAAAAATCAACCTCCAGTTTAAAAATTTTTTTTGATCTAAAAAAGATCACATCTTTTTGCTTTCCAATAGCTTAAATATTTAATTTGAGTTAAATCTTTTTTTTGATTAAAAATTCTTCTGGAAGATTTAATTCCTAAGGGGTATTTAAAGGAGTAATCCTTTTTTGTTCGGTTCCTAAAAACTTTATGTGATCGAGCTAAAAGGTTCTAGGAACAAAAAATTTATTGGACTTTTTTAACCTAAAACAGGAGAAATCATATGAAAAAAATTCTAGGCTTAACTTTTATGGCAGCCACAGCCCTTTTATTATCAAGCTGCTGCTGTGATCGCGATCCTTGCTGCGATCCATGCTGCCCACCAAAGCCACGTTGCTGTGAGCCAAGACCTTGTTGTCCACAACCTTGCTGCCCACCTAAGTGTGAGCCAAGATATTTCGACAATAACGGCTGCTATTAATAGCTTAAGTCACAAGCAGAGGGAACTCCCCTCTGCTTGATCGGTCTCTTCTAAAAGAGAGACAAACTCGCACGAGGATATAAAGAGTTTAACACTATTTTAAAATCGACGAAAGAAGCTAACAAAACCGAATAGATCGACAATTGACAAATATAATTATATTTGGCAATTGTCGATCTCTTCAGAGTCGCTTTTTACATTAGAAATGCAAAACTCTTAAAGAAGTTGATTCAAAAACGAACGACAAAGAAATTAGATTCGAAAAAATTTCTGGAATTCGTAAATAGACTTCTTTCGAAACTCGCTTTGCTTGAGAAGAAGAAAGATTTTTGGATGGATTTATTGCCAAATTTTGAGAGCAATCAGGGTCAAAGGTTCTTTTTATCAAGCAAATGGAGTTTCGAAAGAGATCTAATAAACAAGACCTTAACACAAGGAGTCTTTTAAATGAGAAAACAGCTTGGAATCTTAGCCTCGTTGCTTTTTTTGGGTCTGTCGGCACTCTTGTGGACAGGCTGTTCCAACCGTTATGGTGACGATTGTTGTGAACCATGCCCCCCAATTTGTGAGCCATGCAAACCCGTATGTCCTCAACCATGCAAGCCTGTGTGTGCAGAACCTTGCAATCCAGAGTGCCCACCACCATGTGCACAACCTTGTCAACCACCCTGCCCACCACCATGTGCAGCTCCATGCAAGCCAGCGTGCCCACCACCATGTGCACCTCCTTGCCAACCTTGCCAAGAAGTGTGCCCACCTAAATGTGCAGCACCTCTTAAGCCATGCAAATATGGCCCATCTGGCGAATGCTGCTGCAGTGGCGTGACAGTGCGTGCTAAAAACCCAAGAATGTGCATGTTGGGTGATCAATATCCTCTCGATATTGAAGTTTCAGCATGCTGCGATGTATGCGAAGTGATCTTAACAACAACTCTTCCTGAAGGCGTGACTTATATGAGAAGTCAACCGGAAGCAAAAGTTGAAGGTCGCGTGCTTACATGGCCAATTGGCAGTGTCAGCAAAGGACAAACTGTTCCGGCTAGAATTTGGTTAAAGTGTGAAAGAGAAGGTGACATTTGCACATGCTTCTGCGTGAAGGCAACACCTGTGGCATTTTGTGCCCTCCTTTGCGCAAAACCAGTTCTCGTTTGCGAAAAATGCGGACCAGCTGAAGTTTGCCCTGGAGATCCAATCAATTATACTATCACTGTAACAAATATCGGTACATGCACAGCTGAAGATGTGGTTGTTTCAGATATTCTACCGGATGGTATAGAGCATGCAAGCTGCCAAAGAACACTTAACTTTAAGCTTGGTAATTTAGAACCATGCCAAACAAAGAGAGTGAACTTTACTGTAACAGCATGCAAGCGCGGAAAAATCTGCAATACAGCAATCGTTTCTGCATGCAATGCTAACCAAACATCATGTGAATTCTGCACATGTGTATGCTGCTGCGCCGTTGAGTGCCAAAAAGTTGGACCAAAAGAAGTCCCTGTTGGCCAAAACGCTGATTATCAAATCACAGTTGTTAACACAGGCGATAAGAGCTTACATGAAGTGATTGTTACAGATACTGCACCTTCTGCAACATCTATTGTAACAGCTCCAGGAGCAAATATTTGCGGCAAGCAAGCTGTCTGGAAACTCAGAGAGTTAAAACCCGGTGAAAAAGTAACATTCAATGTTACATTGACAACTTGCACACCTGGGTTCTTTACTAACAGAGTCACAGTCACAGATTGTGAAGCATGCAATTCCTGCTGTGAGTTTGGAACACACTGGAAAGGACGTCCAGCTTATGATATTTGCCTAGAAAGTTCTGAAAACCCAATTTGCGTAGGCGAAACAACACGCTTCCGTATTGTGGTCGTAAACAAAGGGCAAGAATATGATTCAAATGTAAATGTTGTCGCTAATTTCCCAGCTGAACTCGTTCCTGTAAATGCTACAGGCGCAACAGCAGCTCAAGTAAATGGCCAAACCGTTTCATTTGCTACATTCCCAAATTTAGCTCCTCGACAAACTTTAGAGTACTATATCACTGTAAAAGCAAATGCTAGCGGTGATTTAAGACCAAAAGTTCAATTGAGTTCTGATTTTATCAGAAACCCAATCACAGAAGAAGAGAGCTTAATTGTGAACTAATGACATTCTCTTAGCAGAGTGGAATTGAGGCAGACTCAGTAGAGTCTGCCTTTTTTTTTATCTTCAGAATTACAAAATAAATATCCTCTAATTCTCATCGAATGATCCAGTAAAACAAGATTTAGGCACACCCATTAGGGTGTGCTTAATAAATAATCAAAGCTTTCTCTTTGCTCTAAATGTGCAAAAAAAACGACATCATAGAGGGGTTTTGAAAAAATGTTGCCAAATTCAGAATAATTTTGAGATGAAAATTTCACCCCATAAGGAGAATTTGAATGAGTATCTAAAAATAGATGCATGCTCTTTAAAGTTCTTCCATCGCCACTTTTTACTTCAATCGGAATCACTTTTCCTCCATGTTCCCATAAATAATCAACTTCAGCATTGCTCTGTTTTTCGCTTCGCTTCCAATAGTAAAGATCTGTTTTGCGATAGGGATTTGAATAAGCAAGCAATTCTTGTCCGACAAACGCTTCTGCAATAGATCCTCGATTAACAAATTCATTTTCTGGATTCAAAAACCAACTTCCAACATCTAATCCTAAAATCGACTGACAAAGAGCTACATCCAAAAACAGAACTTTAAACCAATCAGGGTTACTCTCAGCACCTAGTGGCAATCCATGTCCCGCTGTATGATGAATTTTATAAATCACATTCGCTGTACAAAGCAGATCTAGGCTAGGAGCTAATTCTCTTTTTCTATATTCACCATGAACTTTTGCATATTTAAATTGTTTGCCTATTTGACGAGGGACATCATTAAAAATTTCTTTTACATATTTAATTTGATACTCTTTGCTATATTTTTCAAAATCTTGCCGATAAGTATCTATTAACCGTCCATATATAGAAAAAATATCTCTAGGATTCTTAGATTGGATCAAATAAGAGACAACTTCCGGCATACCACCTATGGCTAAGTATTGTCCCACTACGCTAAGAAGTTTTTGATGAATAACTTCAGAAATTAGTGAGTTATCTTTGTGCTCCAACAGTGTTTTAGCAAGTTGAATATGCTGAGTCACAATCAAAAATTCAAAAAATGAAAGAGGATAGCAATACAAACTCTCTACCCTCCCAACTGGAATACCATATTTTTGAATGGCAAAATCCAAAAGAGATCCAGCTGCAATCACATGCAAAGAAGGAATGATTTCATAGAAATACCTAAGGGCTTGCAATGCTTCAGGGCATTCTTGAATTTCATCAAAAAATAGAAGGGTCGATCCTGGACGAATATCTGTTTCTAACAAAATATTTAATTCTTGAATGATTCGATCAGGTCTTAAATCTTTTTCAAATATTTTCTTTGCATTTTTGAGAAAATCGAAATTAACCTCAACAAAATGAGTAAAACTTTTCCCTAGTATACGAACAGCATACGTCTTGCCAACTTGTCTCGCCCCTCTGAGTAAAAGGGGTTTTCGATGTGGACTTTTCTTCCATTTTTGCAAATGCCAATCTATGCATCTCTTCATTTTTCAACCATCAATGGATAAATATATGTTCATATTATAACCATATATGGTTAAAAGATCAATATATACTGCTTCCAGCTGAATCTTGGACTTTTGGGCTGCTTCAAAGCCCCGGGGTTGAGAGATCGCAAGAGGCATTGTATTGATTTAATACTAGGCCTCTTGCGATCTCTCAACCGCGGGAGCTTTC
>JANWJE010000137.1 GCA_025451995.1 Parachlamydiaceae bacterium
ACAATAAAACTAAGCGAAATTATAAGCAAATAAAATTTTATTTTACGGGGTAAACAAAACAAGCCATTGCTTATCTGCTAACGCAGATTGAGCAATGGCTTGTTTTGTTTACCCCGTGAACGGTTACGTTAAAAATGGGGAGTAATATTTGACTAAAGTTTTCGTTATCAAAAAACAGGTATTGTGTTTGTTGATTTTGGCTAAGATAGCGGTTTTGCTCACATTGAATTTTATTAATCATATTAATCACATTTTGTTTATTAAAACTTAAATTTTAATTATTAATAGTTTAAATTGCAATTAAAAAAAATCATTCCTTTTTTTCCCGCTTGCAAAATAGAAACCCTTTGCCTATCATCCTTTTCTATTTTTAATTTCCTAAGGCTATCTCATATGACTAAATCGCTCGCGTTATTTTTAAGCTTTCTACTCACTTTCATCTTTCCCCTACGCCTGATTGCGCAAAATTTGCAGTATGAAAATCAACCGATTCAGGCGTTTGAAATTGTCGTCCATACAAGAGCCGGTGCGGTATGTGACACAAATAATATTCTCAATCGCTTGAGAACCAAGAAAGGTGGGATTTTTTCACAATCGGATTTTGATGAAGATTTAAAGTCCTTAGCAAATGATTATGACCGGGTTGAGCCTTCGGTGATAAGCAATGAAGAACGCGTGTCGATTACAATTGACATTTGGCCTAAACCAATGATTCGCACAATTCATTGGAATGGAAATCATCATATCAAAATCACCGCTTTGCAAAAAGAATTGGGAATCAATTGTTTTTCAATGTTTGAAAGACATGCGTTTAATCAAGCCTTTCATAAGTTAAAAGCTTTCTATATCAAACGAGGTTTTTTTGAAGCACAGTTAGACTATCATATCGAAATTGATCAAGAGACCAATGAAGTCACCATTTTCATCGATATCGTC
The DNA here is from genome assembly GCA_025451995.1 of Parachlamydiaceae bacterium. Classification (GTDB taxonomy): domain Bacteria; phylum Chlamydiota; class Chlamydiia; order Chlamydiales; family Parachlamydiaceae; genus JANWJE01. Next base: position 937 of record JANWJE010000137.1, read on the forward strand.
GAAGGGCGATCCGGAAAAATTCAAGAGATTCAATTTGTCAATTTTACTGAGAAAGAAGAACGGGATGTCCTCCATGATATGGTGACAAAGAAATTTAATATTTTCACTAGCTGGATTACGGAAACCGGTATTTATAATGAAGATGCCATCCAGCAAGATAGACTTGTCATCACAAATTATCTTCAAAACCAAGGCTACGCTGATGCTGCAGTCGAAATTTCAGTAAATGAAACCTGTAAAACAAACCGCATCATCGTTTCCATAATGGCAAATAAAGGTCCCCTCTACACATTTGGAGAATTAAAGTTTAAGGGAAATTGCATCATCAGCAATGCAGTGATCGATCGTTTATTCCGCATTCGCAGAGGAATGCCATTTTCTATGGAGGGAATTCGCAATACAATCGAGGCGATCAATAATGCCTATGGACGTTTGGGATATATCGATTCAATTGTAGATTTTGAACCTGAGCTTATCGAAGGATCCCCTGTTTATAATGTCAATTTTAAAATCGAAGAAGGGGAAAAATTTCGCGTAGGCTTGATTAGAGTTTTTGGGAACACCTCTACTAAAACACCCGTTATCCTCCATGAAACATTGCTCATTCCGGGAGAAATTTTTAACACAATTAAATTGAAGGCAACCGAACAACGCCTGATCAACATGGGCTACTTTAAACATGTGAATGTGTATATTGTGAAAGGGACTGAATCCTCTCTACTCGAAGGCAATTACAGAGATGTTTACATTGAAGTTGAAGAGACAAATACCGGGCAATTTAGCATTTTCCTAGGTTACAGTAGTGTTGAAGAACTTTTCGCCGGGATCAATATCACCGAAAAAAATTTCAATCATGAAGGGATTTACTACATGTGGCGTGATGGTCTGCGAGCTCTTAGAGGGGGCGGGGAATATTTGAATTTAAACACCCAAATAGGACAAAAAAGCAGAACCTACACTCTATCTTGGACAAAACCCTATTTCATGGATACCAAGTGGTCCATTGGATTTGACCTATCCAAGTCGACAACTCGTTATATTTCAAAAGAATACGATTTAGACACCACGAGTTTAGCATTACGGGCTAATTACGATTTGAATCCTTTTTTACGTTGGGGCGTACAGTACCGCTTAAAGAATGGTTTTGTCGATCTCCATCACCATGCAAGTCGGATTGATCAATTGGAAAGAGAAGCAAATATTAATGGCTTGATCTCTGCAGTTGGCACATCCTTGTCCTATGATTCAACAAATCATCCCGTTAAGCCATCCGAGGGTTTTAGATCGCGCCTATTTCTAGAATATGCAGGCCTCGGGGGGGATCATCATTTTTTTAATGTCGGTTATATGAATAGCTATTATTATCCCATAGGAAGCCGCTTGGTCGTGAAATATCGAGCTGACTTTCGATTCATTCAACCGCTTGGGGATACCCAGTACCGTACAATTCCATTGGATGAAAGAATTTTCCTGGGGGGCGATTTCATGGTTCGCGGTTTTAGGCCTTACCGTCTAGGACCTCATTATCGCCATCATGATGATGTGCCAAGAGGAGGTTTATCGATGCAGTTTTATTCAATCGAATTATCTCGCAGAATTATCAAGGATTGGGAAGTGTTTGGCTTTCTCGATGCAGGACATTTGTCAAAAGACACTTGGGAAATTGGACCGTCGAGCGTTTCTGTGGGGTATGGATTGCGTTTCAAACTGATCGACAGCATTCCCCCGGTGACAATCGGTATGGGCTACCCGCTCAATTCCTTGCATCGCTCAGATGTGAAAAAATTCTTTTTTTCTTTCGGCGGAAACTTTTAAATTGGTTTAAATGAGGAGAACTTTATGAAAAAATATAGTCAATGGTTACTTTGTCTTGGAATCTGCTTCACAGGGTCGATGGCTTATGGGCAAGCGACGCCTAATGCAAACAATGGAAACTCTACTTTATCTAATAATAGCCAAAGCTTTCGCATTGGCATTGTCAATACGAAAAAATGTCTAGAGGATTCGAAACTTGGAAAACAAGAACAAGCTAATTTTGAAAAGATGAAGCAACAGATGGAATCTGTCCTTCAAGAAAAAGAAAAAGTTCTCGAAGATATCGAATCAAAATTAAACGATGACGACTATATGGACAGCGTCTCTGATGAAGTGGCAAGCGAATTAAAAAGAAAGAAAAGAAATCTTCGCAATGAAGGAATGCAGTTGCAAAGCCAATACATGCAAACACTCCAACAAGCAAATGTGAAAATTATTCAAAAATTGACAGATGCCATTGGAAAAGCCTCTTCTCAAGTTGCAAAAGATGCAACTAGCGGACAAACAATTGAAGTCATTTTTACCGATGAGGCATGTACTTATTTTGCCCCAAGTCTAGATGTCACAGATCGCATTGTAGCTAAAATGAATGCCATCTTTGATAGTGAACAAAAAGACAACTCTTCAAAATCGCAATAAATAAATAATGCCTCTTTTTAACTCGATTTTGTACAATACATTCAAAAATTGTACAAAGTCGAGTTTAATAAGGAGGCATTCATCCATTTCTATGTCAAAAAAAAACATTTCTCTTCTTGAATTAGCTTCCCTTACAAAGAGCCGGCTTGTTGGTCATCCGGACCATCTCATCAATAATGTGTCTGATTTAAAAACAGCCACTGAACACGATGTCTCCTTTCTTTCCAATCTTCGCTATCAACACGCTTTGAAGGAAACCCGCGCCGGGGTGATTTTTGTCGATGCGACGATTCAACTGATTGAGGGAAAAAATTATTTAATTTCCGAATCCCCCTCTAACGCTTTCCAACAGGTGGTTGAATTTCTTTTTCCACCGAGACAATCTCCCTCGGGATTTAAAGGGATCCATCCCACGGCCGTCATTCATGAAACAGCCATCTTGGCAAAAGGAGTGACCATTGGTCCTCATGCCGTCATCGATGAAGGGGTAAGGATTGAGGAAGGGACATTTATTGGGGCAGGGGTATATATAGGTCCCAATAGTGCAGTTGGGCAATCATGCCTCATTTATCCTAATGTCACGATTCGAGAAGATAGCCAAATTGGCAATCGGGTGATCATCCAACCGGGCGCTGTGATTGGCTCATGCGGTTTTGGATATTTGACCGATCATGAGGGAAAACATCAAAAACTCAATCAAGTGGGCAATGTTATCATTGAAGATGATGTCGAAATTGGAGCTAATACGACAATTGATCGCGCGCGGTTTAAATATACAAAAATAAAAAAGGGTTCGAAAATTGACAATCTTGTGCAATTAGGCCATGGTGTTGAAATTGGCGAGCACAATATTATCGTGGCGCAAACGGGAATTGCGGGATCCACCAGCACCGGACGCTATGTTGTTTTAGCAGGTCAAGTGGCCGTTGCCGGACACCTTCATTTGGAGGATGGAGTGACAGTTGCCGGCAAAAGCGGCATCACAAAATCTCTTCCTTCAGGAAAATATGGGGGAATACCAGCTATTCCAATCGATCAGTACAATCGCAATCAAGTCTTCTTAAGAAAAATCGAACATTTTGTTGAACAGCTAAAAAAACTATCCGAGCAGATACACCGTTGCTAAGTAGATTTAAATAATTTCATAATTTTATCAAAACCCACTGTGCAAAATTCTTCTACTTTAATAATGTAATTTGGATCATCAGGAGACGGAAGTGTAAGCACATCACAATCGATTAGAAACTTCAAAGCTAATTTTGAAGCTTCTTCAAAATCCTTTTGGTGTAGATGATAGTGGCTATTCCATCCCATAATCCCTTTATGTGGATTCAATGTTTCTATAAACTCCAAAGAGCGTTCGGCTTCCGGCAAGTTAAAAAATGCCCCCTTCTGTTTCTTTTCAAGTGCATGAAGTGCTAATCCATAAATAAATCGCGCATGTTCTTCACGATTAACGCCCAAAGTGCCTGAAAAATATTTATAAATCCATTTGGCTATTCTATGAGCGGGAACTGTTCCCTGAATGCCAAAGCCTAGCGCAGCCGTTATCAATCCTGCAGCCGGCCCATAGCCACTTGGACCTGTAGCCGCCATTGTAAGAGCCCCGCCCATCTCTGTTAACCCCCCGGTAATTGTTACTCCAATTTTTTTGGCTCGAGCATCTAATTTTCCATCAACATAATCCATCGATTTAGCCAGTAAAATTAAAAAAGGGCTTCCTGAGGACTTTCTAGCCTTTTCATAACAATCTTTAAAATTTGTGCTAAAATCTTCTAAATTTTTAGTGACCTTTCCACTCTTGAGAATCTCCTTTTTTATTTCTCTGGCTGAAGATTGATGGTTTCTAGCCATCCTTAGTTTTTGAGCATCAAGAGCGATAAAGATTAATAACACAGGAATTATTGCAGCAGGTACAAATAATTGTGCACCCTCTAGAGCCTGGTGGGTTTCTTCAAGTTGATGAACGATTTTCTCGGCTATAAAAAGGATGCTATCAGCAAAGTTTTCCCTCATTTCATTGACATTAGTCATCAACTCTTTCCGTCTATGCTCAGCAGTAATTGTGGGATCGATGAATTTCACCCCAATGCCTCTTTCCAAATTCATCCCTTTTTTCTTTTCTCGCACAAGTTTAATCACTTCATTTAGTTCTTCAGGTGATAATAATGCAAAGTTTGGCAATTCATTTACGCTAGCACCGATAGCTTCCATTACAGATTCTTGTTCTACCTGGCTTAGATGATTCATTTTTTCTAAGTCAGATGGAGTTAATCCATACTTTGCTAACATAGCCTCAAATCTTTCGCTGTCTGTCTCTTCTTCTATCAATTCATCGAAGCTAATAAAAGAAACTTCATGTGTTAGTTTAATTGTGTCTGGACCCCCTTCTAATTTCCTAGAATGAATATCCATTCCTCTTTCCTCAATAATTGGGTGCAAAATATTTTCATTTGAATATAAATAGTTAGGGGAAAGAAAGTTTTGATTCTCATTGTCATCGCAACCATCCACTGAGTACTCATGGTCTTCTAATGATTTATTAGACTCACCGAGTGATAGAGATTCATTTGTTGTATCATCATCCGATTCACTATCAGAACCCTTATAGAAAAGTTGTCTTTTAAGTGTAAATCTCTCTTTGTTTTGGCCTACCAGTGTGGGTATTTCGCCATGGGGTGTAGTGGAATTTTCTAATATTTTCTGAGGAATGTTCGATAATTTTTCATCAAGATCATTAGATGATTTACGATGGATATTATGGTGTTCAAAATGTGTATTTCCTGGTTGTATATGATCTAAATTTTTAAGATCCATAATAGACCAAATTAAACTCGAGTTTAAGAACCTGTTCAGAATCTCAGGTTCTAAGTTGATTTCATAAAATTCATTATTTTTTCTAAACCAACGGTGCAAAATTCATGTACCTTGATCCTATATTGTGGATCATCTTCAGGAGGGAGTACCAAGACTTTCGAATCGATCAAAAATTGCAATACCAATTTTGAAGCTTCTTCAAATTCAGGTTTTTCTGTATGAATGTGGATGTTATGCAATCCGTAGACATGTTTTAAAGGGTTTAATCCTTCTATGAATTTCAGAGTTTTTTCTGCCTCGGGCAAATTGAATAAGGCTTTACAATTCGCTTCAAGAGCATATAAGGCCAATCCATAGAGAAAACGGGCATGCTTTTCACGATTGACCCCCTTTGTTCCTTGGAAAATTTTATATGCACATTTACCGATCCGGAAAACAAGGGGCAATCCTTGAATGGTAAAACCGGTCGCTGTTATGCCGCCTGCAGGAACTGCACCATAACCGGTAGGGGCTAAGGCCATCATTGCCAATGCACCCCCTATCTCAATTAAACCACCCATAAGTGTTATATCGAGTTTTATTGCCTTTGATTCAAATTTATTATCAATGTACTTCATTGTTTTAGCAAGCATCGCTAAAGTGGGAGACCGACTTTTGCGCGTTTTTTTTAAACAATCTTCAAAATTTGTACTTAGATTGTCTAAAGAAAGATTTTTATCTAAATTTTTGCTTTCTGCTATTGTGGACTGAATGGTTTTTGCTAAGAATTGATTGCTTCTAGTATTGCGCAATTTTAGAGCATCTAGACCCATAAAAACGATTAAAGCAGGAATAATTGCCGCCGGGACAAAGAGTTTTGCACCTTCTAGAGCACCCTGACTTTCTCCAAGAGCATGAATCACTTTTTCAGCGATAAAAAGAGCCGTATCCCCAAAATTTTCTCTCATTTCGTTTGCATTTTGTGAAACCACGCAAGTTCTATGTTCTAGAGTAATCGTCGGTGTTACGAATTCACGCTGTGCATTTTGCCTCTGAAGCGGTTCTTTAGCCCCTCTTTTCTTTCGTATAAACTTGATGATGATATCCTTATCTTCTTCAGACATCCCCACCTTATCTAAGTCAGCAACGATTTGTTCACATTTTCCAGTGAGGTCTTCGATGACATCATCCGTACTCACTGTGTTTACTGAAATATCCAAATCAGCAATGAAATCGCTTTCATCATGATTGCTTTCTTTATCCTGTTTTTCCTCAGCAAGAATGAGGTAATTATTTTTAATTCTTTCAATTTCTAAATCGTTATCACTAAGATTACCATGATCAAAGACCTCGACATGCGATTGTCTTTTAAGAGTAAATCTTTCCTCCCTTGGAGGAGTATAATTCTCATTATCTTCAAGGATATAATCGCGGGAAGCTGTAAATTCCTTTAAAGTATTTGATGCTTGATCTAAAACAGAAAGACTTTCTTCAGATAAAGAACCCTCATCGACCTCGACTGTAGCTTCCAATCGGGATATTTCGTCATTAGACGTGTTCGTTATCGATTTGTCAGTTGTTCCCTCCCCGCTATCTTCAGAATCTGCAGAGGAAGAACTGAGTAAATTGTGATATTTTTTTTCAACTTCAGGTAACAATGTTAATTTTTTTTCATTTAAGTTTTTTAGCGTAACGTGCTCATTTTTATTTTTTTCTTTCAATATTTTTTGAGCTTTTTTCGTGGAAGGTCGTGCAGGAGTGGAATGTTTGGTTTTTTTAATGGATTCAAATTTTGAAATTTCAGGATCTATAGGTCCTAAAGAATTAATACTTGTCATATTAATTAACCTAAATTAATTAACCTTTCATTATCAATTCTAGTAATTAAATAATTAATTATTATTAATATTCAGTAAATTTTTACTTAACTCGTAAACTCGGGTTAAGGTTGAGGTGTAAAATTAGATGCTGGGTTTCGCTTAGACTTGGTTGTTGAAGAGCAGATGATTGTTGAAATCAAGGCCGTTAGAGATCTGCTATCAGGGGCCTTTAGATAAGCCTTTATTAACTTTTATTTCTTTAGCTGAAGAATTATATACTTCGTTCAGTCTTTTTTTTAAGTAATGTTCGTATTCTTTCTGTTTTGAAGAGATTTCTGAAGAAACTTTTATCAAAAAGATAAAAGAAATCAATGAAACCGCCGTGGCACAACAGCTAATTAGGTAATATTCAAAAATCTTCCCCGCTACAGCAGTGATGACTCCACAATAAAATGTCATGCGTACACGAGAAGTAAATGATTCATTTTTTACTCGCTCTTTTATCAAAAGATCAGCGCTTTTAAAAATCGTCTCTATCTTTTCATCAAATAGAAGATCATAATTTACTTTAAATTTGTTCCAGTTTTTCCAATCATCTTTTAAGATCGAACCGATCTCATGCGTCGTTTTCTCGTTAATTTTCCATCCAAACAAACAATGAGTGATACTGTCCATGATCTTGGACATAGCCTGCTTCATGTTAAAATTATGAATGAGCTCATCATCTAATAAAGAAGCGTCACTATAAAGGGGATTAGAGGAAATTGAATATCGTCTTTTCTTAGGTGATAATCCAATCGCCTTTTGGAAATCTTTTCGATTGATCCGATCAGCTAATTCATAGAGGTCTACAAACATCTTTAGAGTGAAATTCTCAACTTCATCCGGTTCTTTTTTGCTTTTTAATGAAGTCTCAGTCTTAACGTCCTCGTCTGAAACACCTCTTTGATATTTTGAATATTTGGATGAAAGTGGAATATCCATTTTATTCCCGCTACCTTTGAGTAAAAAATGGTCTCCTGTGGGGATCTTTTCATCCATCTTAGAGGATAGAGCTAATGGCTGCGAAAAAATTTTTACATCTGGAACATAATCACTCTCGAACGAGCTGCATTCATGACCCAAAACTCCCGCATTATTATAAAAAGATGGTGAAATAGACTTATCAACGTTCATATTATCCAATTTGTTTTACAAAATTGTAAAAAACTTTAATTAATAATCGATAAAATAAATATTAAGAATATTTAAAAAAATCAATTAAACAACAAAACCACTGGATTTTCTAATAAATTTTTTAATGTTTTTAAGAAAAGAGCGGCATCGACCCCATCTATCACTCGATGATCAACTGATAAGGATAGATTCAAAACCTTTCCAGGAACGACATTCTGATTTTTTATAATAGGAACATCATGGATAGAGGCTACTGCTAATATGGCCGATTGCGGTGGATTTAATATCGCTTGAAACTGAGTAACACCATACATCCCAAGATTAGAAATAGTAAATGAACCGCCTTTATATTGAGTCGTTTCTAATTTTCCGTTTCTTGCTTGCTCAGCTAATCGGCGAACCTCTAAGCTAATCTCACCAATATTTTTATAATCCGCATGTCTAATGATCGGTGTTATTAATCCCCCCTCGGTGCTGACAGCAAAACTCAAGTCGATTGTTTGATATAAAATGATTGTTTGATTAACGGAATTATAGCCGCTATTTACTTTTGGATGTTGCCTAAGAGACATTGCAACAGCTTTTATGACAATGTCATTAACAGATACTTTAATTTCTTGACTCTTTAATTGTTCGCGAAGGTGAACGATGGGTTCCGCATCAATTGTTTGATTGATATAAAAATGAGGAATGAATGATTTAGATTCCTGTAATCTTTGACCAATAATTTTTCTTACCGGGCTTAAAGGGACCTCTTCGTAAGTTCCCGGCTGAACATTCGGAAGCTCCCTATGTCCAAATGCAATGTTTCCTGATGGTTGTGCTCTATCAAGATCCTTGCTGATGATTCGGCCATCGGGCCCGCTTCCTTTTACAGTTGTTAAGTCCAGCCCCTTCTCTCTAGCGATTTTTTTTGCAAGGGGGGAAGCTTTAATTTTAATCTGTTTGCCGGTTGGGTAATCAAATCGATAATCCGTTAAAGGGGGTTCCGGTTGAAAGAGAGGCTGAGCATATGTTTTAATATCATTGCCTCCTGAAATCCTTTCACCTAAAGATTTGTTCTCCTTTTCGGCAGTTTCTTTGTCAGGGGTGCTTTTCGCCTCTACTTTCTGATTTTTCGATAATGGTTCGGCAGTTGAATAACTTTCTAAACTCTCCTCTTTTTCAATAGAAAAGATGGCTATCGCTTGGTTGATGGAAGCTTCTTCTCCTTCCTTAACTAAAATTTTCCTGAGCCAACCTTCATCTAAAGCTGAATATTCTACAGTTGCTTTATCAGTTGCAACTTCAATCAAGACCTCATCGGCATGGACAAAATCGCCTTCTTTTTTTAGCCATTTGGCAATTGTCCCCATTTCCATTGTTGGAGACAGTTTTGGCATTGTTACTGTAAACGGCATATCATTCCTAAACTTCTCTCAACAGCCTTTAAAATTCTTGGCACATTAGGGATAGTTTCATTTTCTAATATTTTTGAATAAGGCATGGGGGTTTCTTTTTGACATACTCTTTCAATCGGTGAATCGAGTTGATCAAAACAATGCTCCATAATTTGGAAAGAGAGTTCGGCTCCAATTCCGGCAAATTGATGTCCTTCCTCTACGATCACGACATGATGGGTCTTATTCACTGAATTGACAACGGTTGCTATATCGAGGGGTTTAATTGTCCTTAAGTCGATAAGTTCAGCCTTGATTCCGAATTGGTTCAAAATTTTTACCGCTTCTTTGCAGACATTGACCATTCGGCTGTGAGAAATCAGTGTAATGTCCTTTCCTTCAGTCACAATTTTAGCTTTACCGATAGGAACTAAATATTCCCCTTTCGGTATCTCCATCTTGTCGCCATAGCAAAGCTCTGATTCTAAAAATATAACAGGGTTATTATTTCTAATTGCAGATTTTAACAGACCTTTTGCATCATAAGCATTACTCGGAGCTACAATATACCACCCGGGTAAATTGCCATAGATTGCTTCAACGCAATGGGAATGTTGGCTGGAGACCTGAGCTGCAGCGCCGTTTGGCCCCCTGAAGACAATCGGAACTGAAAATCGATTCCCTGACATATAATACATTTTTATTGCATGAGAGATCAGTTGATCGGCGGCGACAAAAGAAAAATTAAAACTCATAAATTCTACAATAGGCCTTAAGCCTGTCATCGCAGCGCCAATGCACAAGCCGGCAAATCCACATTCTGAGATAGGTGTATCGATAATCCGGTTAGAACCCCATTTTTTTAGCATTCCTTTTGTAACTTTGTAGGGGCCATTATATTCCGCTACTTCTTCCCCCATCACAAACACATTTGGATCGCGAGCCATCTCTTCATCGATCGCTTGCCTCAGCGCTTCTCGAAATTCAACAACTTGCATCTCTTCGTTCATGGTGCAAACACATCTTCTTCTAACGTTTCAACATCAGGCCATGGGCTGTTATCGGCATATTCTATAGCAGCAAGAACTTTTTCTTTCATGTCTTTATCAATTTCTTTAAATGTATCTTCAGAAATTACCTTGTTCTCTATTAAGGCTGTTTTTAGAAGGACGATGGGATCTTGTAGTTGGATGAGCTGTTTCATTTCTTCTTTCGATCGATAATCCCCCGGATCTGAAATGGAATGACCTTTAAATCGCTGGGCAATCACCTCCACAAGAACCGGCCTTCCGGTTTCTAGGATCTCTTTTTGAATCTGTTTAAAGGCGCTGTAGCATTCAAAAAAGTTTTTTCCATCTAATGTATATCCCTTCATGTTATAACCGGAAGCTTTGTCTTCAGCTAATTTCGATACGCAAACAGCCCGCTCAACAGCTGTTCCCATTCCCCATTTATTATTTTCAATGATATAGAGGCAAGGCAAATTCCATAAAGAGGCGAGGTTTAGCGCCTCATGGAAGGACCCCTGCACGACTGCTCCATCACCCATAAAACAAATCGAGATTTGATCTTTTATCTCTTTATATTTAAGAGAGAATCCAGCTCCTGTCGCAATAGGAATTTGGCCCCCAACAATTCCAAAACCTCCAAGCAGACGCTCAGAGAAAAAATGCATCGATCCTCCTCGACCTTTTGCATTGCCTGTTGCCTTACCAAACAATTCTGCCATCAATTCTTGAGGGGATTCTCCTAAGGCTAAAGCTAAACCATGGCAGCGGTACGATGTCGAATACCAATTATTTGTTCCAAATGCTTCAATAGCTGCAATTTGAATAGCCTCTTGGCCAATGTATGAGTGAAAAAAACCACCGATTTTCCCGTGCTGATAGGCTGCCTCTGCTCTCACTTCAAAATTGCGGATCAATAGCATATTTGAAAGGCATTGAATAAGCTTTTCAGCCCCAAGTTGTTCGATTAACTTTTTAGTACCGCATTCTAAAAAATGGTGTTCCATCTAAGAACCTGTTCAAAATCTAAGAAGCCCTTGACAAACAAACATTACCAGAGTGTTCTTTTATTTCAATTTCTGAAACTTCTTGCTGGACGACCGCCGCCACGCAAGAATCCGACCATACGTTGATTGCACTTTCCAGCATATCGATTAACGAGTAAAATGGAAGGATGATTCCTAAAATATGAAGGGGAACATTCATTGCAGCTAAAAAAGCGCTCGCAAGAAAATAACACCCCATGGGAACCCCTGCATTTCCTATCGCAGCTATTGTTGATAAAATAATCCATAAAGCCATTTCGGGATAAGAAAAACTGATCCCCTGACTCATCGAGACAAACAACACTGTAATCAATATAAAAGCAGCACATGCATTCATGTTAATGGTTGTGCAAAGGGGTAAACTAAAACTTGCCACTCGGCGTGAAATTCCAACATTTTCTTCAGCGCATCGAATTGCCATCGGCAGAGCAGCTGCGGACGACTTGGTAAAAAAAGCAACCGATAATGCCGGTGACATCCCTTTAAACATTCTCCAGGGTGAAATTTTTTTAAATTTTAATAAAAGCGGCAAGACTACCCCTGCTTGAATAACATTTGCTGCTAAAACACAGGTTAAATAGAGAGCCAAACTTTTAATGTCTAAGCCATTGTGAAGGTCTCGCATAAATAAGGTAACAAACGCCCAAATCGCGATAGGCATGATCGCTACAATCCACTTTGTAATCGCAATAATGGCCGCATATACGCTAGAAAAAAATGTATGTAAAGTGGTTCGATGTTGGGTTGGGAGCGAAATAATTGCAAAACTAAAAATCATGGCTAAAAAAAGGACCCCTATCACATTGTTTTCATTAAAGGGTTGTACAATATTAGAAGGGACAATCTGAATAAAAAATGACCAGTAGCTTGCTTGCGCTGTTTCTTTCATAGCTGATTGCGCTGCCGCCAAAGAAGCCCCCTCTCTAACCGGTTCAATGATGATAAACAACATGAGAGCAATGGTTGCCGCAATCAATGTCGTTAAAAGAGTATATTTTATGACTTTTCTGCCTAAGAGTTTGATTTGTTCCATATTGTCCATGCCAGCAGCAGTGGAGACAATGGACAAAAAAATGATTGGCAAGCTGACAAGCTTTAATAAATTGATAAATAATTGGGAAATCGTTTCTGCCAATTGAAAAAGAAATTGATTATTTAAAAAACCTGCGATCAGTGCAAAAAATATTGCTATCCCAAAAAGCATGTTAGGATTGATTTTTCTTTTCTCTACTAAGCACATAGTTCCTCAAATGTTAATATATTGACAGACTTATTAGACCTCTTGCATAATCCCAAAAACGGAAGACAAACATGAAAATAAAGACCTTACTTCCACTTTTCTTCATTATTGTCGTAATGGTTGTTTCTTACGTTGTTGTCTATTTTCATCCATTATCAGAAAACAGTTTAAAAGAATTTGATTTAATTTTAAAGGATTTTAATACACAGCACCCTTTACTAACCCCTCTTTTATTTATTATTTTTTATATCTTTTATGCGGTTTTTATGCTTCCGGGCATATTTATCCTATCCCTCTTTTCAGGTTTTCTTTTCCATCAACCCTTCAGCACCCTCTATGTCATTTTTTCTTCAACGATCGGCGCGGCTCTCCTCTTTTTGATTGCAACACCTGCCTTTAATGAAATCAATACTCTAGAGCGCTATCGTTTTTTATCTAAGTTTGAAAAGGGTTTCAAAAAAAACGCTGCCAATTATCTTTTATTCTTACGCCTCATCCCATTATTTCCTTATAAAGTAGTCAATTTAACCGGTGCGTTCTTCAAAGTCCCCCTATTGGTTTTCATTTGGACGACAGCCATCGGTATGATCCCATCTGTGTATATCTATACTCAAGCGGGAAGTAGCCTTTCTTATTTTCTTGAAGATTCAACCCCTTTTGACCATCTAAGCCTTTATAATTTAGGCTTGATTATTTCACTGATTGCTTTATCTGTGATTCCCTTAATCCCCATTTTTTTTAAAAAAAAGTAAGTTTTTCTTTAATTTCTTATAAATAAATTGTTAAGATTTCATGTATATTATTAACACACTTGAACATAAATAAAAAAATCAATTACACTAATTAAATTAAATTAAAAAATCATAACAATGATCTCATCAATAGTTAATTACATCAAAAACCCTGTGTGGGTTGAGTCTTCAGAAGAAGAAAAAATCGCTCTTCATTTATTGAAGCCAGCTCGTTTTCTATTTAACAATTTTGACTCTCCTTCTATCGATGAAAGGCAAAAACTAAAGGGAAAAAAAATTGAATATATTCCTTCTCTTACCGATCAAGAGATAAAAAGCTTTTCTTTTTTGCCTTTGGCTAAAAAAATGACGCGCATTTTTTTTATGACACTCGCATTTTTTGCCGCGCTACCGCTCACTCCACTGGGATTGTTGTTCCACCATATGGCCTTAAAAAAGAGTGAAGAAGTTAAAAATGCTTATGATGAGATTGAAAAATGGAAGAAATACCCCTATTTTATCTCTGCAATGAAAGGCAATTTTGAATCTCTTTTAGATATCCCTAAGGAAAAAGAATCTATCCTTTTTGATGAGACGCCTACTGAATACTCCATTTTCAATGCGATGGCTATGAGCCCTTTTGATGGAATTTTAAGGAGACAATTTCTTCTAAAATTAATCTACCATTGCCCTGAAAGACATCTTGATAAACTCTACGTCGAAAGCGATAGCGGAGGAACTAACCCGAGCTTTATCCTTAAAGAGGGAATGGCTCCATCTCAACGCTATCTATTAGAAGCTTTGATTGACAAGTGTCCCAAAGATAAAGTTGATGCTTATTTACGAACTCCTTTTTTGCAGTCTGATCATAATTTATTTGTCTGGTTAATCCGCAATAATCATTTAGATTTATTGCTCAAATTGCTCAATAAATATGAAGGCAAGATGGAACCTTGCTTTAAAGAAGTTTTTAAAGGTAAGGATTTAATAGACATTGCATTAGAAAATGATGCCTCTAAAGACATCCTCAAGCGGTTGATCAAATTTTGTCCAACTGAATCGCTTAAAAAATTCTATCTCAATGCCGATACATCCAAAAAAGGAAGCTTTCTTTCTAAAAGCTTGAATAAATCTCAAATAGATATCATCGAACTTCTTATAGAGAATTGTCCAAAAGATAAAGTTCAAGATTACTTAATTGCTCCTTGCATAGAAAAAGATGAAACATTGATTTCCTGGATGATCGAGAATAATCACGAGAAACTTTTGAGCAAGCTAATTTCTAAATGCGAAGGAAACATTAAGCCCATCTTTCAACATATCAAGGGAAAATCGCTATTGGATATTGCTATTAAAAAAGGATTTACCCATTTAGAAATTGTTAAAGTTATGATTAATGCATGTCCAAAAGAATGCTTGGACCTCTTATTTAGTCCGGAAACAAATCCCATGCTTTGGAATCAAACATTTAAAGGCATCTTACAGAATAAAATTGAAGAAATTCTATCAGAAGATCCCGAATCGCTGAAAAAATGTCTCACCGCCATACAATCAGATCAAGATACCCTATTGCATAGAGCCAATCAGAGAGAATTTTTTAAGCCTTACTTAGAAATGATTTCTTTAGATATCAGAAAAGTTTTAAATGCCGATGGCCTTTCTCCAATGGATTTCATGGAATACACATTTAATCAAAAATGGCTGGCAAAACCTAAATTTTCCTCTTCACATCATCAAGTCCTTTCCAAGGATGCTTATAGTCAAAAAGTCAAATCACTAAAAAAAGAAATCTTGAAATTATGGGATGCTCTTGTTTTTGGTACTCAACCCAATAATATTAGTCCAAAACTTTTATTTTTGAGCCTTGATCATGTCTCCGGTTTGAAAATCTCTAAACAAGTGACGCCTCAAAATTTACGCTCAAAGCTTGTAATCATACTAGATAAAATAGAAAATAAAACGCCATGGCTTGGGACACCGCCTGAAGATGAACTGGCGGATCTTCATTTATTCTATTGTGAAATGCTATTAAATTTTGAATCTGTTTTAACCTACCTTAAAGAATTGAATAAATCTGAAATTACCGCAGCTTATTTGATCGATATAGCAAAAGTAGATCTGGAAGGGCGTTGCGCGATGGGATATCAAGAAGAGATAGAACAAAAAGTGTCTCTTTCCTCACCGGAAAGTGAACATATGACTTTTGATACATTATTGGAAAAGGCTGTCGTGAAAGCCCTGCGTGCTTCCATTGAACACTATTTAAGAACGTCATCTTCAAAAAGCCAATCTAAACAATTAGTCCATTATTCAAGACAACTCAATCATGTCTGCGGATTGACGAAGACTGCAGACCCTCTCGATAGATCAACACAAAAGCAAAAACAACAATTGAGAGAAAGCCTAACTGCTAAATTCAATCTTAAAACATTTCTCGAAGATGTCAGCAGAAATATAGAAAAAGAAGTTCTCATTGATAGTTTAAAAAATCAAACACCTAAAATTAAACCTTATTCGTTTTTTGAAAAAGTATCACATTTCTGCTTTGGTTTCAAAGCAACATCCAAAAACACGGATGAGCTCTATCGAAAGGCAGTTTTAACGGCAAAAGAAAACGAAGATCGACTCAGAATTTGGGCCAACTATGAAATTAACCAAATAGCCAAGAAAAACACATCAGCCCTCTTAGAATCAGTTCAAAGGGTAAAATCGATCGTCTTACCGGAAATTTCTACCGGGGACAACATTCTTCTTAAAATTATTTCAGAAGAAAACGAAACCCTCAAAAAAATCGCAAAATGCGAAGAATTAACTATTGGAAAATATTTCAACTCCGAACACTCTAACTTTACAGAAGTCGAAGAAGCTGTCATTTTTTTCTTAAAAGAAAAAACGAAATTGAACCCAATCGTCAAAATGAATATTCATAAGCAATTTATCCTTTTATCAAAACGCATGGAAACAGCTAGAGAATTTGCAAGAATTGCAATAGAAAATACTCAAAAAAAAGGTGCTTTAGAAAAGATGATCACTATTCAAAAAAACTATCAATCAAAACTGTTGAATATTGTCAAAGAATTAGAGTCTCAAAATGCCAATGATGAATTAGATCTATCTTTCGATCAAAAAAGCTACTTATATCCCTCGCAAGCAATTGAAAACAATTATAAAATGTGGATGTCAGAAGAGGACTTGCCCTATAAGGGTCGAATGATTCTAAAATTGTTAAACAATGCCGGCATTCTAGAAAAAAAGAAATAGACTTCTTCCAGTTGAAAGCTGGAAGCAGTATATCCAACCGTCTTTTTTTAAAAAAAATTCATCTGCGATTTATTTAAAAAAAATATTTTAATTTTAATATACGATTAACACTGAGTAGAACAAAAAAAATAAATTTATTAATAAATTAATAGATGAGATGAGGTGGTTTGTGAATGGAATAATTGAGATGGGGTGGAATGACAATTCTTATAAAGCAGATATAGACAACCATTCAGGGAGTATGTGGATGTGTGTAGGGAAACGAATGGCACCCTATGGTGGATATCTTTATCAATTTATTCCCAAGGAAGAATACGATAATTTTTTTCCTTGTCCGGATTTATTGCTACATTCTGAAAATTATACAAAAAAAAGAAGTGAAATATTCCCTGCGGTTGAAGACGGGTGTGACTTTCTTGCAAAACAGAATTGTGAAGACGGAGAAATTGTCGATTTTGAAGTCGATCGTCACTTTATTGTAGAAGGAAACGCCTACGTTGACAAGTTTTTACAAAGCCATAACATAGGGGAAGAAGAACAAGAATTTAGAAAAAAAATTACAGATGTATACAAATCGAACATAAAAGAACAAGCTTGTAAGAAATGGTCTCAATGCCAAGACGAACGTGTTTTCTTAAAATTAATTGGATATCGCATGTTCTTGAATGAAGCTAAACAATTAATTTATGAATTGCCGGATATTGAAGCTCTTCAACAAGGCTGGAAGCAAGCCCAAAAAACGTATAAAACAATGGATCTTCCTGACTTGGATGTCATCGATTCAAATGGTATAGCAGATGACTCTTCTTTTGCTAAAGCATACATGGAACACAGCGCTCTACTTTCTAACGGAAAAGAATTTTTCCATGATCATACTTTACACATCCAACCAATTATCTCTAGCATGATAGATGGTAAATATCAAATCCTTCGAGAAAAAATGGTGAATATTTTGAAAGATTTATTTGAGAAAATTGAAAAGAGAGAAGAAACAGCCAACAAAATTAACAATGAAAACACAATTCTTAACAAAGAAAAATTATATTTTACTCTTGGAATGATTGCTGATACTTTATCTAACTTACATTCTGATCCATCAAAATTTGAAAAATCTATCTTTGATTGGAATGAATTCGTTAATGGCAGAGTAACAGATAATTTAAGAGAAGTGGGATGGGAAGGTTATATAAAAAAGCGTTTTGGGCCAGAAACAAGTTTGCAATCCATTGCTGATTTATGGATGAAGTTAGCCAAAGATGATTGATGTCTAAGGCCCCTTTCTTTTTCAAGCTTTCAGCCCAAAAATCTCTCATTTTCTCAAGCAAAGCTAATTACGCAAGAGGTCTAGTATCAAAAATGGCTGAACCAATGCGCAAAAGAGTTGCCCCTTCTTCTATAGCAATTGGATAATCATGCGACATTCCCATAGAAAGATGAACAAATAATTCCGGCTCTCTTAAAAACCCTTTCCATTTTTCTCTCAGGTGATAAAGTTTCTTGAAGCAATTGCGGATGACCTTTTCATCGCCTATTAAGGGGGCTATTGTCATCAAGCCTTTAATATGCATATTTGATAGTTCATTCAGTTGGTCTAAATGCCTTTCCCATTCAGTTTCTGAGAGGCCATGTTTTGTCTTTTCACCAGAAGTATTCACCTGTAAAAGAATAGAAGTGATCTTTGATTTAAACCGACTTGTCTCGGAAATTTTTTTTGCCAGTTCTAAAGAATCAACCGAATGAATTAAATTAAACCTAGAAACGGCAGTTGAAACTTTATTTTTCTGCAAAGTCCCAATCATATGCCAATTGCAATCTGCCGGCATATGAACCATTTTAGTTAAACTTTCCTGAACCCTGCTCTCTCCAAAATTGCGAGCCCCTTCTTGATAAGCTGGCAGTAGAGTGTCTAAAGTGCACCCTTTTGAAACAGCGATAATTGTTATTTCATCCGGTTGACGCCCACAGATATGGGCTTTTTCTTTTACATCTTGCACTGTCTTTAAATAATTCGTAAGCAATTACAACCCTCAATTACTTAATGAGAATTTAATAAAATTTAAATTTTATTACAATTATTTATTTTTAAAATAGAGTTAGGTAATTAATTAAAAGATCGCGAGATTATGACATTTGATGCCATTCCTCATTATAAAATTTTGCCCATTTCTTCAAATCAAACGCCGCAAACAGCCAGCCCGCGAAAGAAGACCCTTCCCTCTTTATTAGGAAGAAGAATCACACGCCAATCGCCGGATGGATATTTAAAACTCAACATTTTTGAAAAAAACGACAGTTACACCCTTTCATTTAAGAACGTTGATACAAAAAAAAATTTTTGGAGTTCTTTAAAAATTCCGGATTCCTCATGGAAAAAATTTCCTTTAAAAGACAATGAAGGGAAAGATATTTTCCTCTTAATCAATATGAATGAATTAAAAAATTTTGGTTTTTCTGATGAGGAATTGAAAAAAGCCTTTAGAAATGGGACGTTGCTTTCCGATATGCAAAAGAAGGTGATTGGCAATGAACTGCGCAAAGAATTAAAAGGGCTAAGGACAAATAAAATTGAACAAATCAGCATTAAAATTTCCGATTGGATTTCTAATGATAAAATTTCTGAAAAAGATGCTGAAGCTTTAATTCAAGATTTTTCTAAAACCTTGCAGACTTTAAACGAGGATTTAGAAGGACGGGGCCAACCTTTAATAGGAAAAGAGCCCATAGAAAACCGCTTCTCTATTTTTGATTATTTAGAAGGAATAAAACTGCAATATCAAATGAATGCGATCGAAAACGATTTTATTCCTATTTACCCCTTCTTTTCCAATCCATTGGATGCCTTATATATGGTTAATCAAATAAAATCATTTCAAAGATGCAGTGATGAAGAAGCCATAAAATTTATCATCAAAGAGTTCCCTCTCTTTGAAGAAGAAAGAAGAAATGAAATGAATGAAAAAATTGATTTTTCAATACTTTTAAACAATGACACCTTCCCTAAATATTTAAATTTTAAACTAAAAGAAGAAATTGAATACACAGACCTCTTCTACATAGCAAAACAGCTTTATACAAGCAATGAATCTGAAACGAAAGAATGTACAGAACTAGAACTGCAGGAATTAATTTTTTATAATATCAATGTCCAAATCAAAAATACTCGAGAGAAACTATTGGCAGTAAGACATTCTGTAATGGAGGTTATTGCAGATGGACCTAAAGAATTGTATACTGAAAGAATTAATAAATTTAGGAAAATTCATTTAAACGAAGATGATAATAAAAAATATCATATTTATATTGAAGCAATAAGTTCGAGTTCAACAACAGTTAAAGAGAGTGCTGAGGGACTGAAAGCTAAAAACAATATTAAAGCAGCTGATATGATGGTTAAAAGCTGGGTAACTCAATTGAAACCAATCAATCTTGAAATGATAAAACAACTCAATACCATATTGACTGCAGAAACTATAAATAATGGAAGGGAGCCAGGTTCTTATCGAACTGATTTAAAAATGAATGTCATGTGTAGTGATGGAAAATATCTTGACTATTGGCATGTAAAAACTGAAGTACAAGAATTATGCGATTGGGTTAATTCTTCTTTGGATCAAGCAAATGGAGATCCGATAAAAATTATCGAAATTGCTGCACGAGCACTGAACTGGTCAATCAGTATCCATCCATTTGCAGATGGAAATGGAAGAACGTGTCGCTTTCTGGCAAATTATATTCTTTTAATGGGAGGCCTTCCTTTTTCAGTGCTTAATGAAGAAAGCAATGTCAATGCTGTTTTTGGAGAACCTCTCATTCTCATCAATGCTTATATTGAAAATAATCACATTACGGACCCCAAAATTTTAAGTAAATTGAAGGCTAAATGTGGTGCAACTCCCGAAATAGCGATGAAGCATCTGATTGAGGGAATAGAACTTGCAGTTAAAATATTTGGAGATCAAGAAGAGGAAAAAGTGGCATGAATACCAATTTGAGAATCAATGAACCTGATAATTATATTAACAGTTATCTTTCTTTGGCAAAACGAGACTTAGATGCCGAAGGGTTTCAAAAACATAAAAGTGCATTCTTACATTTTATAGGTGAAAAAACACTATCAACAGAAGCAATTTTGCGCTTAATGAAAACTGTATTAAAACACGGGATAGAATATCGAAATGAGAGTCTTCCTATCCTTGTGGATGAATGCAATGAAATCATCGCATCAAGTTACTTTCCCGGGATTCCCACCTTGTTAAATATGAGCGATGAAAACATTATTGAAAAATTGTCGGATTTAATTTGCCATACCCTTTCTTTAAATCCCTTCCAAACGGGAAACAAAGAATTGTCGTTAATGATTTCAGCTTATGTATTAGCAAATATCCGTAAGCCTTATTTTATTTTAGAAAATATTACAGAACGAGAGTTTGATGAAGCAGCAACACACCCTTTAAAAATGAGAGTGTTTGTGGCAGATAAATATAAACAGTACATCCAAGTTGAAGATCAAATTTTAAAAGCGATTCAATTTTATGATTCCGCGGCCGAATATAAAAGCTTGAATGGAAGAGAAACAACCATCCTGATGGAATGGCACGAACTCGATCGCAAAGTCGCCCAATGGAAACACAAGCTCGCCAGGTAAATGGATATTGCTTGTTTCAATGAGTAAAAAATAAATGCTAAAGAAGTTATTTACAAAAATAAAAAAAATCAATAATATAGAAATAAAAAAAAATATAAAAGATTTAAAAATGGAAATTAACGATTCAATTATTTTATTAACATCTTATTTTTCAAATTTAGAAAAAAGGCATCCTTCTGAAGAAGAAATAAAGGTCAAAAATTTAGCTTTTGAAAATTTAGAAAATTATCCTCATTTTTTCACTAAGGACCAAACAGCGGATCTTGAAGAATTACAAAAAAAGTCTATTTCGATTAAGCAACCAGAATTTTTTTTCCGAATTTCTATTCTTTTTCTTAAGAACATAAAAAAGACAAATATTCTTAATCAAACGGACGATCTATTCGATAGTGCGTCTCCCCTTCTCCTCAAAACTTCAACTTGGTCGGATCGAATATCTATTATCAATATTTTGGGTAAACTGCCTCCGGAAGAAAGGGAAGAGCTGATTGAAAAAACCCTTTTGACATTAGATGAAGATGCCATCTTCAATCCGCTACAAATAAACAAATTCGATGGAATCGGAGATCTCATCAAAGCCATTCATGAGACACCTAAAAACGATAGAGATAATGTCATTGGACATGCTCGTCGTTTGTTTGATTCTTCTTCATGTGGATATAGGATGAGTTGTATAATCAGAACCATTAAAGATATTCCTCAAAATGAACGAAACGACCTCATAGAAACCGCTAGCCCTCTTCTTTTTGGTATTACTGAAGAAAAAGATAGAATCCTTAAACAACTTTACACAACCCCAAAAAGTCAATGGAAGCATTACGTCGAAAGGACAATATCTCTTCTTCCCCCAATTTCCTCTGGTCATGAACGCTCTTGCATTTTAACGGTCATTTGCAATCTCCCTGCCGATCAAGAGGGAGATATTATTAAGAAAGCAACCCATGTTTTTAATCGTTATCCCGCCCTCTCCGGATACGCTAGAAGTGATATTATCAATAGTATCAAGGAAATTCTTCCCAATGAACGTCAGGATGCTATCGATGATATGCATGCCCTTTTTCCAAACCTTCCAGTATTGGAAGATATAGATGAAGAATATCCAATAGCACAAGCTTTAGATACTATACAACGGATTCCTAAAAAAGATAGATCGAGCAAAGTAAAAAAAGCCGCGCCTTTAGTAAATAACATTTCATCCATGCTTCAGGCAATAATCCTTTATCAGATCATAGAAAAACACTCTGAATATTTAGATGATCAAACAAAAAATGCGACTGCAATCCTTTCCCTTTTTTCGGATCGCTATATCAGCGTTGATGATGTTGAAGATTATATTTTTAAAGTCCTTAAAAGTTTTGAACCAAAACATATAGTGGACCTCATAAAATATACACTTCCCGATATTCCCCAAAATATAGATGGAGAAAATCTTGCAGTACTTCTTAACACTGTGTATTTAAAAAACTTCAAGACTCGTATTGCTTGAGAAAAAGAAAAATTTTTGGCGTCTTTCCTGCCAAATTGTTCGACCATATGTTCGCATATGCTCTAAAAATTTGGCAAGAAATCCATAAATCTTAAATATTTTTGGCCAAAAAAACGCTCATTTTTATTGAAAATCTTTCTATGTCTTCTTCGGGAAGACAAGAGGCGATTTGATCGACGACAGTTTTCCAGTCATCGTGAAAGTTCTTTTTCGAGAGAATTGCAGTGCCAAAAACGCACGCGACTATATATTTTCTTTCTCTCACAATGCTATTGATAAAGAAGACGCTATCTTCAATGATTTCACTAAGGTTTTTTGCGGGAATAAAATTAACGATATAAGAGGCTATTTTTTCTGAAGTTTCCTGAAATAAACTCAAGTTTTCTATTTCATTTAAATTGTCTGCTGCCTCGCTTCCCTCCAAGCAATGCAGGGCAAAAGTACTATATGCTACATCTTTATGCTCTTTAATCAGTAATGGCATTAGGTCAGAAAAATAATGCTCCTCTCCCTTTTTTGCAGCCACAATAACTTCAGAAGCTAAGCGACTAATATTATTTTCGTCTCGCATTTCTGAAAGATAAGATAGAGCTCTTGTGCAATCACCAAGCTTTGCCAAAGCGATGGCAATTTGAGTATGCCAAACCTCAAAAGGGAACTTAGCTCTTTTTAAAGCAGAGGTGAGTCCATCAATATTAGGATTGTCACAAGAGGTTTTTGAAAAATCTTTTGAGCATTTCGTTAGCATTAAGATGGCATATTCTATGCCTTCTTTTTTAATCATATTGGAGACAACAGAGCTCCAGGCTTTTTTTGCTATCGAGTTATCTTTAATGGTTACAACAGCTCCCAAAGCCCCATTTATATCTCCTTCATTAGCTAAAGCTTGAGTCATGCCGCTGATAATTAGGTCTCGTTCAATGTCATTAAAAAAATATAAAGTACTATCAGAGAACATTCTTCTAACAGCCCTTTCTTTCACATGTTCTCTAATGAATCGTTTATTTAACAAATCTTTCGCACACTTTTCACAAAATTCAGGAGGAAATGTCCATTTTTTATCGGATGATTCTTTTGGTTTTCTAATTTGCTTGACCTCCTCTAGTACCATTCCCCCAAGGTTATGCAGTTTTGCATAAGCCATTAAAACTTGTGCAAACAACTCTTCTCGATCTTTGTCCCCTATTTCCCCCTTCTTAAAGAGGTCTTCAATCCCCCTCATTTGATCCGATAACGTATCGAAATCCGTGGTTTCGTCCCACAATCTAAGTATTTCTTTTAGAAAATAAATTTGAACCATCAACGCTATGTGAGATCTTCTTTTTAAATAATTTGCATAGGAAACACTTGTACGGTAATTACTATATATTTTTCCATTTTCGGAATGAGTTATTTTACCTCTTTTTCTTTTTAGTAAAGTTAAGCTTAGAGAAGGAATAATTTGAGATAGAAAGAAAGAGATTGCTTTAGAGAGTTCAGGATCAACTTTGTCTTCTCTTTTTTCAACAGTTTCTTGAATTTTTAGAATTAAATCAGTTGCCTCTAGTACTTTTGCAAGATCGCCTTTAATGAGAAAATTCAAATGATTTGATAAATAATCGATTTTAGAAATATAATAGTTAAGCGACTTACTCTTATTGAGAAATTTGAGAGAAGATTCAATTTCTTTTATGATATTAATTGCATCTGGGGCTTCCTTGATCGCTTTATTTTCCTCATGCAACCATTCATTTACTAATTGTATTTCTTTTTTATTTAAATTTACGCAATCTTTTGCTAAATTTAATTTCAAATTATGCTCATCATAAATAATATCAAAAAAAGAGCTGTTTTTAAAAGAAAGATGTTCTTTTCGAGATTCTTCCTGAAGTTTTTTTTCTTGAAATACTATTTCTCCAATTATTTTTTCAATTTTTCCTTTTAATTCGTGATGTTGATTGATTTTCGATAAAAAATTGGAAAATTGTTGTAATGATTTCTTCCAAGAATTTTTACTATATTCATTTTCTATATTCAAAATTCGGTCATAACACTCTCGATTTGTCCAACCCAATTGTCTCGCATCTTTTTTACTGATATGGGGACGGATAAAACCTCGTATAAGATCATCGGGAAGACTTAAAAATTTATTAGAAACCGGATTTATCATAAAACTTGCTTTTGTTTTTTTAGCAATTATAAATTATTTATTTAAAAAAATAAAGATTTATAACTATTTTATAAACATTTTACTTTTTTATACACTTCAGAAACTATAAACAAATCAAAAAAAAAGCTTGAATCAAAAATTGAAAGATTATTTTTTTTGTCAAAAAAAACTAGCTTTTCTAATTTATTCTAAAACTATTAATTAGTTGCTTTTAATTAATTATTTAAATATAAATTATTTCATAATTATATAGGATATCAAGATGATTAATATATTTTTTCCGAAATTTTATGAAACAAAGAACTTTTCTGCAGCAATGAAGGAATTTGGGTTATCCATGTCCGAACAATATGCAGCTTCCATTACAGTGGGGGTCTTTCCTCTTCCAATGGGAGCCTTTCCTCGATTTTGGAATCCTGATGATGCCGCTTGGTTGGAAAACAAACTCGAAGAAAAACTCTCACCATGGTCTCAAAATATATTTAAAAGCAGTTATAAGCAATTTAAGGTGCAATTTGAAAATGAATTTCAATTCAAAATTTTGGATATAAAAACTTTTGAGGAGGGATTAAACAGATGGGTCAAACAAGAAGGAGGACAGGCAAAAAAGGCTGCACAACTTATTAAAGAAGCATTTATTGATGACAAGGAAACTTTAATTCTAACCAATCTAAAATTGAAGACTCTTCCTTCCGAGATTGGCCTCCTTGTCAATTTGAAGGAGCTTTATCTAAACGGCAATTGTATTAGCAGCCTAAATGAGGTTGAACCATTATTTTACCTATGGCATCTAGTTCTATGGGATAATCCAAATTTAAAAGAGATTCCTGCATCTTTTGAGGAATTTCCTTACCTTGATATCTTTGCGGCCGGCAATAAATATTTGCGGCTAGAAACAAGAGAAAATGTTTCTTTTGATGTTCTCTATGAAGGAGAGATTAAAGGACCAAAGCGCGGTCAAAAAAAAGCAGTGAGAATTATAAAAACAAGTTTTCCTTTTCTCTTAAGGCAAGAAAGAATTATTCATGAAAACTCCGGAAAATTCATTAGAGAATGCGAAATGGTGGCAGATCGCATTTTAGTATCACTACCGGAAGGAATGGACCGAGAGTTATTTATTCATAATTTAAGTGAACCAGATATCAAACTTGAGTTAGTTCCAAGAACAGATACGCTTTATCGATTAAAATTTGATTCTGTTTTCGACTCAATAGATAGATTTGATAATGTCATAAAAAAAATTAAGCTCATGATGCCGCAAGTTAGGGCTCAACCAGATTATGCTAGAGGACCCTCAATTCCATGGCGTTTCAATAAAAATCCAAACCAAAAAAAAATTGCGCAAATATCGGCACCCAAAAAAACTCATGGACCACTTATCTCCTTCGAAAATTGTTTAGAAAAAAAGAATAATACTTTATGCGAGAGTGAAGAGAAGGACATTAAAAGAGTTGACCCGGATTTAAAAACATTAACTGAAATTAACCCTTTCAATGAAAATAAGGTTTTAGAATGTCCTATTGAAAGAGAAACTGAAGGTCCTCAGCCGGGCTTAAAAACATTGGTAAGAGCTGAATCTGATCATATAGAGTCAACGATTCCATCCCCAATGAATAATCATGAAGAAGCTTTATCCCTTTTGAAAGAAAAATATCCAAAGTTACAGAATGAGACTTTGAATGTTCTTCTTAAGAAAAGAATTGATAATGCAAATTTTGAAGAAATGAATTATTTAAATGAATGTGCCCTTTCTTTGCCAGAACAGGAACTATTGATTTGTCAAACACAAGAACAAGCGAGAAATGGAGTTAAAAATTGTAGCATCAAAATTGGACTTTTAACAACGACCCTTGAGCCAACTTTTTTAAGAAGATTTCCGATAGCGACCCAACGCAGTCAGAAAGAGCGATTGCTCAAATATGCGAGAAGAGATCAAGCAGCTTGCGAGCTTTTTTTGAAAAGCAAAGCACACTTATGAACTAGAACCAATTAAAGCGAAAAAGAAGAAATTATTTGAAATCAATAATATAGTCCGTCCAGTTGAAAGCTGGAAATTTTACTTCGTCGGCAAAGCTTCGATTTTAACCCTGATTGCTGCCTTATAAGCGGTGCGTTTAATCAATGATTTCAAGAATTTGCTTTAAGTTAATTTCTTCAACAGTATCATTCGCGAGAGTCTGATATGTCTTTGTAATGATTGTATATTTTAATAAAGAATTAAGATGGGAAATAATATTTTCTTTTTTTTCATCTTCTCGAATTTTGGCAATTGCTATTTGCATAAAAATCGATTGTATAAGTTTAAAATTCTCAGGCTTAACATACAGCTTTGAATTGACAAGTTTTTCGGATATTGATAGGAGAATGCCGTCAAAGATCTGGCTAGCTTTTAACCAATTTCCTTTTTTTGCTGCATTTAAAGCAACGCTAAGTCCTATAATATCTCTATAATTCGTAACAATAGATAAAATCTTACAATTAGCAGAAGTGGACTTTTCTTTTGTCAAGGAAGAGACCAAATCTTCACCTATTGATTTATCCCATATGTTCGCGCGATTAAAAAAATAAATAGCCCCTTCAATCTCTTTATGGCTAAGGCATAATTTTGTAAGAAAGAGATGGGTTTCGTGTCCTATTGTTTTTTCTACTCCGAACTTCCTTTTTAAAATGGTTAAAATATCATTTGCTTCTTTCACCATGCTCATTTTTGAATAGTAGGAAAATAGAGAGGAGTGGAAAAATAAATGACAAAAATCATTGTAGCATCTTATACTTTTAGTTACTTCAGGCAATGCAAAACGCGCTAAAAATTTCCCAAAATCTTCCAGCGAATTAAATAAAAATGAATTAAGCTCATCTGTAAAATAAGGCGTATCTGAATAATAACGAGTTTTTCGAAAAAAAGAAATTGTCCCATAATGAAAATAGTAGCAGACTTTTTCCAATTCATTCGACTTTGTAAACAGTTTAGCAGCATGTAAAAGCGTCACACCCATTATTGAATTGACTGTACCTAGTTTACAATCGGCTTGTTCGAATTCTCTCCTGGCTACAATAAGTTTATCTAAAATATCCTCGGATTGTTCAAGGGAATTAGTTTCGATAAAGATGCGAGCTTTATGAGAAAGAAGAACTTTGTCAAAATGAAACCTTGGGTCTATGCCGTCTCTATTGCAAATATTAGCAAATTCTTCAAATCTATCGAGCTTGTTTTTTAAACCTTTTTCCTGTTTGTTCAAAGCATCAGCGGCTGAAGAGAAAAAGAGTCCATCAGTCGGCACTAGATGTATGATTTTTTTTAAAAGCATCATTGCAATATTTGATTTGCCTTGATCGATCAAACTAATGATGGTATCTAGGATCAATTCCCGTTTTTTTTTACTTAAAGCTAATGCCTTTTTATTGAAAATAAAAGCATTTTTTGCAATGGGACAAATTTCGAAAGTTAAATAATAAGCAACCCTTTTCAACGAGATTGGAGGGCTATTATTCAAAAGGAGTATATTCTCGTTGAAAAATAAGGGAAAAGGAAAAAATTTTCCATTAAAGATAAATTGATTCCATTTATAACAAGACAGACCTAAATGAGATTTTTCAAAATCATTTCTTCCTGTTAATAAGCGATATAACTCTTCCCTTTCCTGTTGTTTAGTTGTCGATTCATCAACACTGTTAAACATTTTCGCTTGTAATTGTTCAATAGTTTTGATCAGTTGACCAAAAGTTGAAGCTTCATCGAATTCCAAGAATAGTTCTTTTAATAAATTTCCATCTAATTTCTGGGTATAATTTTGTGGAAATCTACAATTAAGAACCCTGTGCAAAGCTTCTGACAAATTTTTCAATAAAAAAGTTTGATTTTGTTTATATATAGGGACGAAGCGTCGACTTCTAAATTCTTTACATGAGGCACCCCAGCTTAGAGCGTCGTTGAAATTAGAATAATCAAACAATAATTGAGTGAGAACATCTTCTGATGATTTAAATTTGTTGACATTTGGATCTTTAATTGTTAAAGAAACAAAATTGATTGCATTCATAATAATTTAACGCTGGTTGTTGGATAAAAGACCTCTTTCAAAACTCATAATCTAAAACTTCCATTGCCCCCCGAATATTCACCCCTCATTTCTCTCATTTTATAACATCCAATAGCAAAATGGGAAATCAGACATACTTTTGAACATTCTTTAGATATCGAAAAGATCATAAAAAATCATTGTTATGTTATAACAAATTAAGTATTAATATACAATTAATGTTAAACCTCTTGAGTAATTATATTTTTAATATTAGATTCCCCTGAAATCGATGATTATATCGATCCTCTTCTTATTAAAATTTAAATAAACTTTATCTAATTTTAAAAATTGTAAGACAGAATTGAAATTGAATAAGTACTCGGATAGGTAATTTATGATTGGAAATCAATCTGATATTCCACAAAATGTATCGCCACAAGATGTGGTGAATCTATTTGAAGCATTTGAGAAATCGCAATCGACAGGTTTTTGGAAAAGACATAAGTATATTGTAATAAAGAATAACCATTTAGCTCTTTCAAATCACAAAAAAGGGGAAATCCCCATTTCCACTCTCACAAAAATTGTCGGTGGCGCTTTGAATTCCGATATTCATGAATTCGAAAAATATCATATTCAAAAGGGATTTGATCTATTTCAAGAAGATTTTAAATCCTCTCATCAATCTTTAATAAGCAGTTTTTTTTCTAGTCAAAAAATAGATGAGCAAACCGAAAAGGATTTGGAAGAGGCAAGGGGGATTCTTGAAACTAACAGCGCTGTAGCAGTGAAAAATAATGCAAATTGGCTTCTCTCTCAAGTTGACCAACATGGATATGCCAAGGCTTTGGAATATGAAGCTTCAAAGGGTTATGATGAAAACCTCTTATTTTTACTTTCATTAAAAAATCCCATTTCAGAAGAATCTTGGTGCGATGTTATAAGGGGTGCGGTGAATTATGGTCATCTATCCACAGCAAAAATTTTATTCTCAAGAAATGAGATGACTGAAAATATTCTAGGCCAAGCTTTAGTGAGTGCTTCTTGTCTATTTAGCGATGAGAAAAGACGCAGTTTAGTCAACGAAATTCTTGCAAAGGGAAAAATAATTTCTAAAGAAAAGTTAGGCGAGGCTATAGCGGATGCTTCTAATAGAGGGGATGAGCCTCTGGTTCGATTACTTTTCTCTAAAACTGAGGAAATCTCTGTGGATCATTTAAGTTTGGCTGTGCTGCATGCTGCTTATCATAAGGAGGAGAGTCTTATTTCGTTTCTCCTAGGAAAAGGAAAGATTACTAAAGAAGATTTTGATGGGGCTGTAGTAAATGCGGCTCGAGCTAATAACGAAAATGTGATTTATTTTCTCCTCCTTAAAGATAAAGAAATTTCTAAAAAATTTTTAGGTCAAGCTGTAAGTAATGCTGCCGCAAATGGAAATGAGAAGCTTGTCAGTTTTCTCCTGTCGGAAGGGAGAGAAATATCTGAAGGTGATTTGGATTTGGCCGTAGAGAATGCTGCTAGTTGTGGCAATGAGAATATTATTCGCTTTTTATTGCCTCCTGGAAAAATAATCACTTCAAATCGCTTACCTTGGATTCTACGATATGCTATCAAAAATGAAAGCATTTTTAATTATGTACTTCCCGAGGGACACACAATCAATAGTCAGGCTTTACCTTTTATATTAATGAACAACCTCGAACACGACCCACCAATTAAAGAAGATCTTTTATTAAAACTTCTCAGTCATTCTGAAGCACCCTTACTTGAGAGCAGAAACAGTTTGGTTATTTTCGCATCGAGCCAAGGGTATCTTCATCTCCTTGAACAATTGCTTAGAGGCGGAGGTATTACTGAAAATACGAAAAATTCAGCCATTGCCCAAGCACATGAAAATGAGAGAGAGACAATACGAGATATGCTCAATACTGCGACAATTGTAGAAGATATTCCAAGCAATACCACTTCTTCGGGTTTTTCGGTAGATTTAGAAGAACTAAAAAAAGACCCTAGAAAATTTCTAACGCACATTTGCGATAAAGGGATTCCAAATAGCATTCACTTGAGTAATTATACAGGTGTCATTGATGCTGGCGGAGTAACAAAACAATTCATTTCCTCATTAGGTGAAGCCCTCATCGAAATACTTCCTTTTCCAAAGGATGAAAAAATCCCTATGATAACAAATGAAGATGTTGGTTCTTCTAGTAAATTGATAGAGGATCAAAAACTTTTTCTGTCTCAAATGGGAAGATTAATGTCCGAAGTTGATGCAAAAAATCAATTTCGCTCAGATCCTGTGTTAACAGGATGTGTTTTCGATCCAAAGTTCTTGGAGATAGTCAAACTCTCTCTCGAAGATGAAAGAGAGGAGGTTATTTTAAAATCAATTGCAACATTAGTCGCACCGCTATTACCCACTTATAAAGCCTATTTTGATTTATTTAGCAATCACTCAGAGAAAAATAAAGTGAAATTCATTGCATTCGAAAATAAATTAGATCCCGAATTTGATCCAAATTCATCCATGGAAGAATGTTTAGAAAAATGTACTACATTTGTTCGTTCTTTCCTCACTCCGGCCCAGGAATTTTATAAAGGAGCTACAGAAAATTTTAAAAAGAAGATAAAAGAAACAGACGCAGAGACTTTATCAATATCTATTCAAGGTGACGAAGTGACAACCGAACGTTTGTTAAATGCCCTCAATTTTACGAGCACTGAACCTGAATTTATAAAGATGGTAGGATGGATTAAGGAAAAAATTAGATCATCTGATAAACAATGGCAAAAAAAATTTTTGAGAACGATTACGAGTCAGACATCAATGACATTGAATTTGCGAATTACACTCACTCCAACAGAGAACGTGCAATTCCGCTTTCATACTTGTTTTAACACTATGGATGTACCAACAAGAGCTGAAAATAAAGCTGTATTTCTCGAACATTTAGACGGAAATCTTGAGGGATTAGACTACAATATGGCCTAGCTCGAGATAACTTTGCGTTAAATAGAAGCTTCGCCTGTATCGTCTTCAATATTCTCTATATCATTATTTTCTGTTATGTTTTCAAATTTCATTGGAGAAGCGATTTTAATTTCACCTGTTTTAATTATTAATCTCCCTAATTGAAACAGCGATTCACTCTCATTGCTAAAAAGTTGGCTTGGTTCATTATAAGAAAATTTAGCGATTATTTCTTCCGCTCCACCTTTCATCAAAATATAGTTTCCATAGAGATTTTGAAATACTGTGTTGCTTGTCGATATACCCACGTTATATCCAATTTCATAGAGATCTCCGGTACCCACAAGATTAAGTTTCATATCGCCATTTTTATATTCTACCACTCGATAGATATCCAAATTAGCTTCTAAAACATTGATTCTAATTTTTTCAATTCTCATTTCTATCTCTGTTTTGACGCTTAGGTTTTCAAGGGGTGGAGGGGATGGCATGAGATTTTCAGATGGACTTGTATTTGATGAAATTTGATTATTATTCATGCTTCTTCTCTTTTTTTTAAATTAGATTAACTAAGGTTACTAAAATGAATGATTTAGATCCATTTTTTTCCTAGAAAAAAAAGAAATTTTAAAGTATACCGAAACAATTTCAAAATTTGGTTGTTGAGCTGCGCGAAAGCTCTCGCGGTTGAGCGATCGTAAAAGGCATAGTATTAAATCAATACAAAGCCTTTTACGATCGCTCAACCCCGGGACTTTGACGCGCTCAAAAGCCAAATTTTGAAGTTGTTTCGGTATAAATCGATCTCAATAAATTGATTGATATGAGGGTTATTTATGTTTAAATGCTGTCTTCAGGTTCTGCTGACAATTACAAGTATATTTTGTTTTACCTCAGCAAATAGTTCTCCCTCGGGCTCTTGGCAGCCTCTTGTCAATCAGCCGAATTTCGTATCTTATGATCTAACAGATCCAAACAATCCTGTTTCAGCAACTGGAGGAGCTAATATGCCCTTGTTAATGACTGATGGGGGCGTTTTGGTACAAAATATCGGCACTTGGGCAACCTCTGAAATTTGGAAGCTCACACCAGATAAATTTGGCAGTTATGTCAATGGAACATGGTCGCAGCTTGCATCACTCCCCTACACACCCTACAGCCCAGGTTCTGCTGTTTTGGCAGATGGGCGTGTGATTGTAACGGGCGGCGAATATACAGATTGGGATTTTAAGTTTACATTGACCAATCAATGTGCGATTTTTAACCCGGTGAAAAATATTTGGACTGCTTTTTCAGGACCTCCATTTTTTTGTGATCTCTACTACCCAAGGACAATATTTGCACCCAATCCTATTGGAGATAGCGCTACAGTTATCTTGGAAGACGGAACTTTCATGTTGGAAGACAAAATGAGCACCCAAGCTGCCCTTCTAGATTTAAAAACGCTTACATGGAGACCAACTGGAGCTGCAACCAAAGCCCCTTACTGGAATGATGAAGAGGGTTTGACACTTTTGCCAAATGGAAAAGTTTTGACTGTCAATTGCTACACGCAGTGTTTTTTTATGCCAGAGATGTATCCCTATCCGGATAAACTCACACATTCACAAATCTATAACCCTAAAACAGGCAAGTGGAAAAACGCCGGCAGCACAATCCATAGTTTAACTGATATTGCAACTAACGAGATGGGTCCTGCCATACTCCGCCCGAATGGCACGGTTTTTGCTATGGGTGCTAGCGGAAATTCAAGCATTTATAATTATCGCAAAAAAAAATGGTCCCTTGGCCCCATACTTCCTCTAGGTCCTGGAAATGAAGGTCAGCTCGGATGTCAAGATGCGCCAGGGGCGCTTTTAACGAATGGAAATGTATTATTTGCAGCAAGTCCGATTAATCCACCCTTTTCTCCACCTGCGCATTTTTTTGTATTTGATGGTCAAAAATTCTTTGAACAACCCACCATTCCAAATGCACAAACTCCCAATCCATCTTCTGGCATCCCTGACGCTGCCTTTAACATCAGTTTACTTCTATTGCCGACAGGACAAGTACTCGCCGTCGATGGCTCTAACGATGTAGAAATTTACACCTCTGATGACATGAGCTATAACTCCAAATGGATTCCTGTCATTTCAGATTGTCCAAAGACTGTGAAACCAAACAGCACATACAAGATCAAAGGAATTCGGTTTAATGGCATGTCCCAAGCCTGTGCCTTTGGAGACGAATTGCAATGCGCAACCAACTATCCTCTTGTCCGTATTACTAATAAAAAAAGTGGGCATGTTTTCTATTGCCGCACCCATGATCACAGCTTTATGGGAGTTGCCTCCAACAAGGAAGTCTTCACTTACTTCGATGTTCCAAGCAATATTGAAATAGGAAAAAGCGAGCTAGAAGTTGTCGCTAATGGCATTCCTTCCAAGCCTATTTCTATTCGTGTGAAGGATAAATAAAAGTGAGACGGAGTATATAGTCCTTCCAACTGAAAGTTGGAAGGACTATATACTCGTTGCCTTTTACGATCGCTCAACCGCGGGAGCTTTCGCGCAGCTCAACAACCAAATTTTGAAATTATTTCGGTATAAATCAATAAATGTTATTATAGATAATAAATGGTTTATGATTTCTTTAATTAAAATTTAACTATAACAAATTAATTACATAGATTCATTGAAAATGGAATAAGAGAATTGGCATGTTTTTTGCAAATAGTATTTGATCCAATTTAGGAATTAAAATTAAGGGGTGGTCATTTATGGGCGATCCTCTATTTGATAAAAGCTTTTCTTCTTTCAATCAACCAGGATCTAACCTCAATCCTGACATTCATGGAAATATTCCCTTTAATGAGGTCAATAGGCTAAAGGGTAAGGAAAGTAAGCCGAAAAAATTAAACTACGCTAAAGCGAGAAATGAAATTATCTTGAGAGCGAAGAAAGAACTCTCTTCTCAAGAAAATAGTTTAAAGGAATACTCCCGCCTTAAACAGCTAACTGTGCAATTAGACCCACTTCTATCACAATTTAAGAATGATGAAATCAATCCCTTTAGAGCCTTGGCGCAAACTTCTTTAAGCTATTCTGCAGTCAACACTGGCTATGAAAGTTGGCAACTAAAATCTGTCGTTAAACTTTATTCCAATATATTCAATTCGATTGAGAATGAAGATGGTCTCTTCTCAACTCCAACCTTCATATCGCCTGCGATTAAAGAGAGTATCAATAACTTGACCGAACATTTTAAAGAAGACCGCACGATAGAAGATGAAGCGGTACATATCGCGGATAAAATTGCTAATTTAGCGCCTGGTGAAAGTTATGCAATGGAAGGGGGATGGAGAGGTGTCCCAAGTGGACATGCGATGATCTACCGCTTTGGAAGAAGGGAAGATGGAACTTTTGATCTCTATATTTACAATGCGCAGCAAGGTTCTTCTAGCGTTCAAGGGGGGATAGAAAGTCAATGGCGAAAAAAATCAAGTCCATATACTTATTTCTCCGGAATCACCTATGAAGAGCTCTTTTTTAGCCATCCAAAGGAGGAAAAAAATCTTTCCCTTTTTAAAAACTGGATTTCTCTAAAAAAAATTAAGGAGAGCGAAGAGATCAAAAGTAAAGACAAAATGCAGGTCGTTTTCGACAGTATCTCTCATTTAAAGCATCGCCTAGCTCTACCCAAACGAGAATCTGAGTTATTTATCTCAATGCAGCGTTCTGGAAATTGCTCTGTCAAAACAATGAACTGTATGCTCTTGGATCTTACAAATGATCATAGCATCTATAAAAAAATTTCATTGGATGTTCGATTGCGTACAATTGTCGCAGTTTACACACATTTTAAGAATTCCTATTGCTTTCTCGAGGGTAAAGAGGAAAAAAGAGATACGCAACTTTTTCAATTAAAAGAGGCGATCTCTAAATACATGCGCATTTTAGATTCTAATTTTAAAAAAGAAAGTATCGGAATCACCGATGACCAATATATGTGCGCTTTTGCCACAATGATGGAGATGCAGAGCGATTTAAAAGATATAGAATTAGAATTAAACAAGTCCTTAGGTCCTCGAAGAGAAATAAACGCTGAATTTAACCCAGAAAACGAGGAATTGGTCACTCAAAAACGGACAGAATATATTGAAATGTTGCCCGCCATCATGGAAAGCGAATCTAGTAAAAAAATCCAAAACTATACACCTTTATCTTCCGATTTTGGAAAAGGGATTTCATGGAGCAAATTATCAGAAAGTTTAAATCAATTAAATGAAAAAATCAATTCCTTAAAAGAGGAAGATCGCAAACAAGATCTTATTTTTCAAATGGAAGCTTCCCTAAGAAATTTTTCACACTTGAAGAATAATCTTAGCATCCCATTCAGCGAGGGTGAAGCAAGGAGATTACAAGAGCAATTGATTGAACTTCAAAAAACGTATAACACCGAAGTTTTAGAGTTAGGTGAAGTTTCCTCTCCTGCCTTTCAAAATACCGGAATGGAATTTTTAGCCCTTTCTTATTGTTTGGCGCTTGCGATCGATCAGAAAAAAAACTTTTCTGTTTTGAAAGATTATGGAATAAGCACCGATTATTTCTTTAATTCCGCCAGGCAAGATCGCCTATTTAGTCTTCAAGATCCTCAACTTTTGAGTCAACGGCAATCATTAGAAGCGTTTTTTCTCAAACATAAGAATAATGCAATTTTCAATGTGACAGATGGGAAATTTGAAGAAGATAAATTTTTAAAGGGAGAAACTTCGGAGGGGCGTTTCTATCAAGATTATATCGATAAAAGCCCAACCATAAAAAATAGCCTCTTAGAAGTCATCAATAATCAAAATATATATTTGAAAAATTATTCACCCAAAGATCCCCGGCTCCAATCTATACCTATTATAGGGGCTGCTCATATTATAAAAAAGGGATGGGAAAAAAACTGCCCAGAATTATGGCATATCCGTGATTTGGAAAAATCAGTTCTTTTGGCGTGCGTTGCCCAAGGATATTATCATCAAAATCCCGAGAATAGAAAAGCCTATCCAGATGATCCTTATCGCGAACCCTTTGATGATAATTTTTTATGTGTAGCTTCACATATTAAATGGCAAACCAATCAAGACTATATTTATCGGGCAAGCTACCAAGATTTCTCTCCCGATAATGAACTCGATGATTATGTTTTAAATTCACAAAGTGAGCATCAAATCAATCAACTTTCGAAAGAAAACACATTGCTCGTCGGTAAGGATCTCGAACAATTGGATCCAAATCTTCCATTTTACATAGCACTCGCAGAGCCCGACGTCCAAACAACATCTCTTCTTCAAAGCACAGAAAATAGTATAGAAAGGTTAAAAGATAAAAAGTTTCGGAAAATGTTACTGCACATGTTTATGAAAAATATAGAAAAAAATGGTGAAATCTTTTCTCCATTTTTCACATCGTTTGAAAACCCATTAATGTTGCGAAAAATTGAACGACTTCTCTCTATTGGTGAAAAGAAATTTATCGATACGCAGCCTGAAACACGCCCTGATTTGGATGAAATGTTGTTCTTAATTCGCCTCTATTCAAGGGGATTGAACACCATCAAAGCATTGAACCCAACATACCGATATGCAAAAGAAACGACGCGCAAGATCGATGAATTAAAAAAATTTCTAGATAAAGCCCTGACCCTTCCGCCTCTAGAAGATTTAGACGCTGATGCCCAGAAAAAGAAAGAGATCAGGGCGGTAAAAATTGGAATGATGCTTGGAAAACCACTCCAAGATATGGAAACAAATGAACGGGTTGAACTCTTATCTTCCATGATTAACTTTCGGAATGAACTTTTTGCTCTTTCTTCTTCCGAAGATCCAGCATATATCCGCGAATGTAAAAGGCGCTTTTTTCAACTGGAAGGTGAATGGCGTAATATTTTAAAAAATCAGGAAAGCTGCAATCAATTGGGAGATCAATTTCTCACTCAAATATTAGGGGAAAGATGCCATCTTAAATGGAATTTCGATCCGAGCACAAATTGTTTAAGCGCCTCTGATGCATTAGGAGAAAAGTGGACGATCGATCT
The DNA here is from genome assembly GCA_025451995.1 of Parachlamydiaceae bacterium. Classification (GTDB taxonomy): domain Bacteria; phylum Chlamydiota; class Chlamydiia; order Chlamydiales; family Parachlamydiaceae; genus JANWJE01. The sequence goes on from JANWJE010000137.1 coordinate 39,186, forward strand.
GTTAGCTCCTTCTCTTAGAAATTCAAAAGGAGCATTAAAAGAAATTGTTCAAGAATTGGATGTGACAGGTGATTATCGGAGGCTTTTTAAGGATAAACGATATGATTTAAAAATTTTTGGGAATGGAAAAGAATCTGAGGATTTCTATTTTAAATCACCTGTTTGGGGAGCAATAGAAATATCCAAAATAGGAGATCATTCGACAATCCAGCGTATCATTGATGGAAAATATTATACATATCTTCCAAACTTAAGAGTAATTGAAGAGGGGTTAGAGCTAAATGACGCTATTTTTGGAGATCATGCGCTCTGGGTGAATTTGAAAGATCCAAATGACATCCGTTTCTGCGATTTAGAGACAGGTAAAGAGCTATATCATACAGAAAAGGGAAAAATTGTCCATAATGAAACAGGTAAAATATTCTACCGAATGGATAGAAAAAAAGTTGATGAAGAACATCAAACTCAATTAAGCCGTTTTGAAAATTTGCAGCAGATCAATGGTTGGATCAATGAAAAATCGAAAAACAAGTGTGATTATTTAGAATTTAACCGATTCAAAAATCAAGAGGGAACTACTCCATTAACATTTAAATTCGATAATAAGAGTCAAAAATGGCAATATTCAGCCAATCCAATTTATCATATTGATACAAGCCCTGACATGCAGATTAAGTTAAGGGTAGATCATTTTCTTCCATTAGTAAATCACGACGGGACAAAACGAAAGATCCTCATTCCAAAAACAAAAATTTATAGCAAAGGATATTTGCCTTTGGCGAAAGTCTTTGAACCAGATTCTGCAGACAAATTCTCTGCATTAGATGGGCAAAAAGGTTCTATTAGATATTTAGAATATGATTTAGGAGGAGATGGTTCGATCATTACAAAAAATTTAGAAGAAAAAATTTACTTAGCCCACCTTTTTTTAGCACAAAAAAAATATGATGATGCTTTAGAGGTCATTCAAACCATTTCCAGCAGTGAAACTTTGTCGCAAAACCTCATTGAAGATATTGAATCTCTTTTAATTTCCTCAGAATTTATTAAGGATTTTTCTCCTAATGCAGCAGCACTCCAAATGAAAGTCTTTCTTATGGCTTTGCACATCAACCCATTGATAGATTTTAAAAATGAAATAAAAAAAACTCTTTTGGAAAATTATGAAGTGTATGTCGATGGCTTAAACAGCGTGGAACATGCTTTAAAACTCAATCCGGAAGAAGAGCTAAGTTTCATCGATGCAATAGGCAGGGAAAATATTAGCTCAGAGCGGAAGGAATCCCTAGACAATGAAACTTTCCCAAAAAAAGTGTACCAAATGATTTCCGAACAAAATGATATTCCCTCATTGTCTGAACGAAGGAAAGAGTTTCTATTAAACAATCAAATCCCCTCTAGAAGGTCCAGTATTATTCAAAATAAAATTTCAAAGCCATTGTTTCACCTAGAATGGGAGACATTTTCCAATGAAATATCTGAAATAGAAGTAGATATCAAAAGTCAATCGCATTTTTATATTTTTCATAATTTATTTAACGATCAAACGGGATTTAAAGCTTATTATCTTGCACTTAAAAATGCAGGAAAAGCTGATTCTCTTAAAATGCAAGGTGTCATTTATCAACTTTTATTTGACATTAAGCATAAAAATTTGAAACTAACCGACAAACAAAAATATGTGCTTTCTAGCGTAGCTTCATCCCCTGAAATAGCACCAGAATGGCCTAAATGGGCAAATCCCTCCCTTTCAGAAGAGGAATATAGACTTGGTATAAAATGGTATAATGAATTTAAAAATTTACAAATTTCGCAAAAAAAAACTTCTGCATTAAATTATGAATATCCAAAAGTTAAAATAGAAGAAGAGATTATTTCAGGGTCAAAACCAATCGATATACAAAAGAGGCTTGAACTACAAGATAAATTTGATGGAACTTTGACGTTTATTGAGGAAGGACAAGATGCCAAGTATGCTAGCTGGCAAAAAGAATATTTAACACACTCACCTACCAATATCCCCCAATCGGAAGATTTATACAAAAAACCCACCCCCTTACAGCTCAAAGAATCGGAAGAAATGTATGGAGAAGCGATCGAGAAGCGGCGCATTCATTATATTGAAGATTGCAAAATAGCCCGTCAAAATTCTGAATCAAAACTTTCTTTTAAAAAAAATCATTCAGATCTTGATTATCAAAAATTGATTAATGAGATGAAAAATGAATCCGACCGATGCTCTCAACATGAAAAAGAGCTTCTTAAGCAGATTGATATCCTTGTTGCAAAGGGACAAGTGCTAACAGATACACCATTACATTTCACATTAAGCCAAGTTGATCCGCGTGGGTTTTCAAAAAAAATTCCTAAGTTAGAAAATATCCTTCGAGCAGCATCCCAAGAAAATGGGATTGAAGAGCTTCTCAAAATGAATCAGTATTTAACTCGAGAAGAGATTCAAGAGCTCCGCTCTATTGCTGTAGAGTACATGATCGAAGTGACGCATCGTCGCCATTTAGAGCGTGTATATGTTCCCCTTGAAGCTTGGCTTAAGAGTAAAGAAAGTGGAAATCCTAAAAAAGTTCTTTTTGAAAAAGCACAAGATGCAATGATTGAAAAAAGGGACTATGATCCGACAAAAAAACTTTTCCCCCTTTTATTTGAATATTTAAGCGATATTCGCGTGAAAGACAATCAAGCAAATATTATCAATCATGTTCTAAGCATCATTAGTAAAAAAGGGGATGAAGAGCTCAATAAACAAGCCTTAAATATCATGAGTAAAAAAGGGGATAAAGCATTTAATAAATGTGCGTTTCAATTGATAATGGGAGGCGGTAAAACAAGTGTGATCATTTCGATGTTAATCGAATTGATCTCCTCTTCCGGATCGCTTGCTTGCGTCATGTGCCACCACTCGCAAATGGCTTCAGTGAAAGGAAATCTAGCTACTTTTCAAAAAAACCGTTTTGACAAAGATTTATTTATCCTAGATTACTCTATTCAAGACCTTGGAAATGAAAAAATTGTAGATACAATCATCGATCGGATTAAAGAGGCAAAAAAGAAAGGGATTGCTTTAGTGATGAAGACATCTCTCTCAGACATTATCGAATTAAAATTTTATTTAGAATCTAGCCGTCTAGCTAATATTCATACAGATACTGAGAAACAAAATCAGAGACGACTCGTGAATAAGCTTGCCGAAATCAATCAAATTTTTACATCTAGTGGATTGGGAATCTATGATGAATGCGACATTAATCTCTCAATTAAAACAGATGTGAATATTCCACTGGGGATTCCAAAAAATATTTTGCCTGAACGCTCTGCCCTAGTCAAAGAAATCTATGAAGGACTCATAGATCCCGAAATTAAAGATATCGTAGGTTTAGATCAAAATGTGCAAACAGAAATCTCTAGCGATATTTTGAATAATAAAATTATTCCCTTTCTTGCAAACAAAACATTTGTATCTTTTAAATTAAATGAAAAATGGAAAAATGCATTTATTCGATATGTTACAGGTAAAATTCCCTATAAAGATCAGATTAAAGCGGATCAGTATTCCAAACTACACCCTTTCAATGAAGATAGTCTAGAAGAAATCAAAGATAATGAAAGCCGAGAAAATGTCGCATTTCTCATTGAATTAGAGCGATTATATTATTCTTCAGATCGATATGAACATGAATCAGCTCAATTGATCGCTTTAACAAGGAAAATGTTATGCAAAGTCCTTAAAGTTTCCCTGTCCCATTCTTATAATCGCCATTATGGAAGAGATCCAAAACATGATGATGGGAGGGTTTGCCCTTTCCTCGCTGTAGGGTCGCCTGCTACAACAAATTTTGGAAATGTCTATATGGCTTTAGCTTATCAGTTCCAATCTGCTTTGAATGGGGGGATTTCCAAAGGTGAAATTATCTTTTTAGCTAAAAAAATGACAGAAGCTGCTCAACATTATGCAGAAAAAGAGGGAAAACATTTTTTAGAAATTGCAGAGGCTATTCAATTTAAAGAGCTCACAAGCGTTGATTTGAGTGAGATCTTTACTGAACAAGGTATGGAAAAGGCTTTTCAGTATGTAAATGATCCAAAACAATTAAAAGAGCGGATCAATCTCGAAGCAGAAGTCGCTCCTTTTCATGTGCGCTATTACTCAGAAAGATTGACCAGCAATCCAATCAATAATGTGAGCAGATTTAAAGGAGCGGTCGCCTGTTCAGGAACTTTATGGAATAATCCAACTTACCATACAGATTTCAAAGAACCCTATCTCGATAAGGGAGCAGAAGGTTCTATTTTAAACACGTTGGAAGCTAGAGACATAGCAATCAATGAAATTCCAAACTACGAAATTGAAAGCTTCTTTTCAATTATCAAAGATCATCCCAATAAGAAAAATTTGCGAGCTTTCGTCGATGGTGGAGGTTTTTTTAAAGGCTATACAAACGATATTTTAGCAAAAAAATTAAAAACATTTTTCCTAGAAGAGCGAACAAAGGGAGGACCTCCGGTTAAGGCGATTATATATGTCGATAAATTTATTAAAGATGGTACACAAGTAGAAGAATTTAAGCTTTTAAAGCTCGATGATGATAGTAATTCTTTGGACACATTGCACAATACAACCAATGAAGAAATTGAGAAGAAAGACCTGGCTCCGGACGACATTTTTTTTCTATATGATGAGTTTAGATCCACTGGAACAGATGTCGAATTAGCTGATGATGCATTCTTTTTCTACACTATGGATCACAACATGATTATGCGAACAGAGTTGCAGCAAAATAATCGCGCGCGCAAATTTTTCAATGAACAAAGAGGTGAACTGATCGTTTCTTCAAAAGGAAGAAAAGAGATGGTCAATCAAGCGAAAAACTTTTCCGATGCTCGTGCGACTTTAGAAAAAAATGAAGCGATAGCTCTTCAAGATCAAATTTCCATTTCCAGAATTGCTCAAATCAAAGATGCAGTCCGCTTTCCATTAAGGAATGAATTATTGGAAGCAGATGAAATTGAACGAGAAAAATTGACAGAAGCTTATTCTGATTTTTTTGTCTCTAAATATGAAGACGACCCTTATTTAAACGATGGAAGAATTGTTGGAGAAGAAGATGCAAAAACAGTGTTAAGTGATTATGCAAAAAAATTGAAAATTAAGCTCAAAAATGTCTGCTCAAAAAATGAAGATGAAATCATCAAGGCAGTAGACGCCCGAGTCGCCCAATTATCAGCAGATATTTCTGATGACGAAAAGATGGCATCAATGAGCGATGAGGATATGGAAGTGGAGATATTTCAAGAAGTTGAACTTGAAACTTCTTTAGAACTTGAAGCGGAACAAGAAATAGAGGTCAATCAAGAAATTTTAAATGAATTGGAAATTTATGCCTACAAAACAACAACACCTGCTTATCAAGAGCAACAATGGAAACTCAATCCTCAAAAAAATTTATGGGAGCAAATAAATGGCCAACTGATTGGAGTGAAGGAGACGCTTGCTCGGACCGATTTTAGCAAAACATTTTCTTCAAAATCTAGTCAATATGCCGACAGTTTTTCTGATTCTCTAAAAATGACTGCGAATTTTTATCATACTGCCGTCGAAGACCTTCCGCTTCTTCATCCTCATACGAAGGAAGCTAAATTTGTTTTAGCTATGAAAGATGACAATCAAACATACAAATTTGTATTAGTTTCAGAAAAAGATGCCTCATTTTTTAAAAATTGGCTAAGAAATCATCCTTCAAACGGCGCTTATTTAGTTGATTTAAATGGAATTCCCGAAGTTAATCAACAATCCTTTGATCTTGAATTTTCAGATCAAAACAATCAAAATGCATTGATTGCTGGAATTTGCTATGCAAATCTTTTCAATGGAAATATCGTTTATTTAGAAGAACATCCTGAAATCGCCAAGAAAATTATTCCTGAAAAACCTGATAATTTAGTTCGATTTATCCAACTTAAAACGATCAGAAATCAAGGGGAATCTGCATTATATAAATTAATTGGAAGTAAAGTTTTGACATTTTCAAAAATCATCGAATCGTCTTCACAAACAGGGGTAATATTTAGTTCTCGAAGAAAAGAAATAAGGAATTTATATTACAACATTCAAAAAATGGGAGAGAATGAAATTAAAAAACTAGACCCTGAAAATGTTGTAAACATTTCCAAAGAACAAGTAAAGTGGCTTCAAACAAAAGAACAAATCAATTATCTGAGTGATCTCTTTATCAATGAAGTCACACCCGATCAAATTGAACGTGGGATATTGGATCAATCAAAATTCCATCTGTTAACGAAAAAAGATCAGGTTTGCGCTCTAATCAAAACCAACCGAGATTTAATCAAAACCCTTAAGAGAGATCAAGTCAATCATATTGAAACTAAAGATGTCAACGATTTAACTGAAAATCAAATCCAATGGCTCAATAGTTCAGCATTAATTGAAAACCTGAGCGAAGAAAAACTGATTCATCAATTAACTAAGTCACAAGTGCCGTTTGTCAAAAAACAGGAAGCGGTAAAATTACTGACCAAAGAACAAGTCAATCATGTTGATCCAGAATACGTTAAATATTTGAATGATGAACAAATAGGTTGGTTAAACAATTCATCTCAAATCAATGCCCTTCCAACAAGCAAAATCCATCTAATTAGCGAAGAGGCTCGAATAAACATAACTCAACCAGAGTTAATGTTTGCATTACCTAATGCAAATAAATTGGAAGAAGGGCAGTTAAATGTGCTGCACGATTATATAACGAATCAAATCCTTACTAATTCGAATAAAATCGAATCTTCCTTGCAATTTTGGCATGCTTCTTACTTTCCTCAGGATAAAATCCCCCAATTAGATATAGAAAAATTTGTACAAAGAGTTTTTAAAAAATTTGTTTCCGAAATCAATGAAGAGCAAGCAAGTGTTCTAACTAAAACAGATAAACGGCTCATTGAAAATTTAAAATATCCCATTTTTACGGCGATTCAAAAAGATTTTTACAACTTACTTACGCTTAAGCAAATTAATCAATTAAATCCAAATCTTGAAAAAGATATTGAAATTTTACGGGAATTGAATGAAGAACAAATCGGCAGCATAGAAAGGAGAGAATTAATACAAAAAATAGATGTCAATCAACTGCCATTTATTAAAGGAAAACAAGTCCTATTGCTTAGCGATGAACAAGTTCCAATGCTTAAATTGAAAGATCAAATTTCAAACCTAACCGATATTCAGATAGATCTATTGACACAGCACCAAATCAAAGAAAAGCTTTTGAGCGAAGAAAAAATTAGTAAAATTACAAAAAACACTCTGATTAAAGCAGCCGCTGAAAGCGGTTTTGCTGAAAAATTAACAAGTCAGCAAGTGCGCGCTCTTGAAAAAGAAGATCTCCAGTATTTATCACCCCAGCAAGCGGACTTTATCAATCCTGAATTGGTAAATGAATTAAATGGGAAGCAACTGAAAGGCTTGACAAATGCTGAATTGATTAATCGGATCATCCCAAGCAAGATACAATCGATCGCCCTGGAATCAAGAAAGAATTTAACCAAGCCTGAATTATTATTTGCTTTACCCAATGCAGAAGGTCTAACTTCAGATCAGCTAAAAATATTAGAAATGCACATCAAAGATTTAATGAACGATATCTCAGGAGATGTCGAATCATCATTTAAGCCTTGGCATACCCCTTATTTTCCAGAAGATAAAATCTCTGCGTTGAAAAATGACAATTTTATCCAAAATATCCCAGAGAAATTTGCTTCAAAAATTGAAAAAGAGCAAGTAAAAAAGCTTACTACCAATGAAAAACATCTTATTGCTAAATTGCGATATCCTGTTTTTAAATCAATTAGAGAACAATTTTATCAATATTTAGTCTCTGAACAAATAAATCAGTTAAATCCGAACGATGAGGAAGACATTAAAATCCTCCGCGCCCTAAATGTTGAGCAAGTCGTTAAAATTGAAAAATCAGGGTTATTGCAAAAATTAAATCAAAATCAAATTCGATGGATTAATAAGAATCAAATGCAACTCATTGGCAAGGATCAAGTCTCAGAGCTTAGTGACAAACAAATAGCTGCATTGATTGCATCTGAATTGATCAATTCTCTAACTCCCGATAAGATGAAATTGATTGCAATAGAGAATCGTAAAAATATTACTCAACCTGAATTGATGCTTCCTTTGCCCGACCCGCAAGGTTTAGATGAAGCACAATTAAATAAATTAAAAGAATATATCAGAAGTAAATTTGATGCGGATAAGATCGAGTCAAAAATTCAAGAATGGCATCTTCCTTACTTTCCGGAAGATAAAGTGCCAATGCTTAATAGAGAAGATTTGATTCCATTGTTCCCCAAACAATTGGCCCAATTCATGACTACTAAACAAACGCCTCATTTGAATGAAAATAATATCACATTGATCTCTGAATTAAAGTATCCTTCTTTTCAAACAATTCAACCGATGTTAATCAAGCATTTGACCATTGATCAAATTAGGCAATTAAATCCGGATACAACAAGTGACGTCGCGATTATTAACAAGTTAGTTGAAAAACAAATTGTACAATTAAATAAAAACAAAAAGAAAGATTTCAAAATCATTCAAAAATTGAATAATGAACAATTTACTTTTTACCACCCTCCAATGAGTCAACCTTTTGCCACTTTAAAAGGCATTGGTTTAGCTCTATTTCTCCCCATTCTTTTCCCACTGACAATGTGTTGGAATCTCTTTAAGTTAACAGGGTTTGCCTTTATGTCACCTTTCAATAAGAATGGATGGAAAAATCTTCAGAGGCAAACAGCTGAAACCTTTATCAATTCACCGGCAAAAACGTTTTCATTTTATAAGCTATTCACCGATGATATTGCTTATCAACGAGAAATTCTGAAGTACACGCCTCCTGAAGAATAGACATCTTGCATCATTCATTCCCGTGCCCTTGCGAGGCTGTGAAAAAATAGAGATTTTCGTCGATTTTGGCTCATCGCGCAAATGAGTACCCTCAACTGAAACGTCCCACGTGCCGTTTTGGGAGGGGATGAGATTTTATCCATTTGTTTTATTCAAAAAAAATACTCGCTTAATATAAACTATGATAAAAGCTTTTTTATTAAAAAAAATAAAAATACAATTTAATTTTATATTATTTATTCAAGGACAAGAATAACTCGATGAGAATATCCCCTGCTCAGATTTTGCCTCTCCCCGATCCCGAAGAACCAGAGAAAACTTCCTCAAATTCACTGTTACCTCAACACATTGTTTCTTCAATCCAGATTACGACTTCTAACTCTTCTTCGTTGATAAAACGTATCATTTCAAATGATCAAGAGCGAAATGTGAAACAGAAGACTGAAGGTTTAAAAAAAGAAATCATCGAATTAGATGCTCTTTTGAAGGATGACCCTCATGTTGTCGATCTTTTGCAGGATTTGGCCACTTTATTTAATAATCCCAGTGATTATAACGTCATATTAAATGTCGATGGTCAAACGTTTTATGCCCATAGGGAAATTCTCGCCGCGAGATCGCGAATGTTAAAAAAACTCGTATTAGGATTTTTTAAAGAAAATGAACAATCAATGATCGATTTAACACCGATCACTTCTACACAAATTTTTGAGAAGATTTTATTTTTTCTCTACACAGGGCAAATCGAGCTTTCCTTAAATGATATTCCGCTCATATATGTGGAAGCGGATTACCTTGAATTAGAGGGTCTAAAAGAGCTGTGTTTCAACACCTTTATTAAAAATCTGACTAAAAAAGATGCTTATTCTCTTCTGGTTGCAATCTTTGAAACAATCGATGCCCATCCAATACTCAATCTATTTTATCATGAAGTTCTCGCATTTTGTGTCAGCGATGAAAGAATTATCCCAAATTACTGTGACCTTCCAGAAAGAATTTCAAATGACATTAAATTGTTAAACTATGCCCCATGTAATATTAAAAATGGCAGAGAAAATGTTTGGTTCAAATTAAAATTAAAAGAAACTAATTGTGTAATAGCTTATTGTGGAGATAAGGAAGCTACTATTTTTGTGAAAATGAATCGTGCAAACTGCAATTTCTGTCGATTTCAACTAGGAAATCATGAGTGGGAGTTGGGTTTTAATTGTCTTAATGATTATTTAGCTGGTTGGATTGAAATTAATTCAACCAAAGAGACGGGTCCACAGCTTGAAGGAACTATCGTTCGAGCCTATGCAGAGGTTGGTACAGGCGTTTGTTTTTTAGATAATGAAGATGTGCATAAGAATATAAGTGCATCTTTTTTCGACAATAAGGGTAACTCTTTAATGATAAGCCTAAGAAAGATAAGCTCTGCATTACAGTCTGCATTCTCTAATACTCTTACAAAAAAAGCCTATCAAGACCGGACCATTTTCCTCCAAATCAACCTCAACCTTAAGCTCCGAGACCAACAATGCCCTTTTTACTCCACTTCACACTGCACAAATGAACTGACGCAATCTTTAATCGATTTATCAAAAAATTGCGATGAAGGCGACAATTCTGTTGCTTTTCAATGCGAAGATACATGTTTTTACGCCTATACTTTTTTCTTAAAACAAAGAATCCCTTTGTTTTTCAACGAGCTGACCTTACAAAATAAGATATATTATCCCGATGTCGAAAAAGATTTTTTTAAGATTTTTCTTCAATTTATTTATACAGGAAAAATTGCATTGAACACTATCGAAGAAGGAAGAGCTCTCTTTTTACTCGGACATCAGTTCAATTTACCAGCTTTAAGAGAAACATGCCAAAATTTTTGTTTATCACAACTCTCGAAGGACAATGCGTTTGATCTTCTAAAAAAAATAGATAGAGGGCTTGAAGAATTTTTATACAAAGAGATCATCAAGATTATTGAAATAAATGCAAGAACGTTATTTGTAAAAGAAAATCAAGATTTTCTCGATTTAAACTCGAGTGATTTTTTTAATCTTTTAGACAGCTCTAACTTAAACCTTCGAGAAGAAGATGTCATTCAAGCAACAGCTTTTTGGTTAGAATCAAAATCAAATGCAGATCAGCTCAAAGAAGAGGCAAAAAAGAAACTTCGACCAACACTCATCGATTTAAAAAATCTTTGGTCGATTGTCGCTAAAATTCAAGTGAATGGCCATCCTCTTTTTTCGCCTTATGAACTAAGTAAAATCAGTCTGCGCATTGCCGGAAAGAAAAAAATAGATAATATTCGACACAATCCATTTCATTGGCTAATACAAGACACAGATCAACTTTTTACTGTTCAAAAAGAAATCTATACCGAAAAAGAAACTGTTGCGTACTGGAAAACCCTCCTATTTCCTACTCGAAAGCCTGAAAATAAAGAAATATTGCAAACAAAAAACAATCACTATGAACTCGTATGTGAATGCTCTGAATCAGACTATATTGCTTTCTATGTGAATAAGATCTATGAAAAAAACGTCGCTTCCATCACTTGCTGTCTTCTCAATAAAGATGAGTCCAAAATACATGCAATGGAACCGTTATTCTCAGGAGTTGATACTGACAACTCTCATACAAAGCCCCCCTTTCCATTAATAAACAAAGAACAACTGTATAGAGAAAAACCTTTTAAGATGGATTTATTGGGGGCTCATCTGTTCAGCTTGAAAAAAGATGGATTTATTTTTAATGATTGCCTTCACATCCAAGTGAAAGTCCAGGAATTTTAAGAGGAAAGGTCAAAGATCCATTTTATCAAGCAAATGTAATTACGCAAGATGTCTATTCAATTGTTGTAAAAAACGATTGCAAAGATTATAATCTCAAGACAATTAGATTAAGGTGTTTATGAATCCAGTTTCTTTAAATAAAAGTACAATGCTAGCTCCTGTCGAACAATCAAACTCTTCAGCATTAGAGAATAAAACAGATAGTGTTATCAGATCGACTGGTATCTTCAAAAGGCTTGCTGCTATTATAGATGTGGAAATAGTTAAGGTACCAAAGAGAGAAGATCCGGGCATCGCATTGTCCGATGAAGTGAAAAAGTTATCGAAGGAGGAAAAGTTTGCGCAAGCATTGACAATTGCGATGAAAATAACAACTCCTCTTTTCCGCAAAGAAGCAATGGAATCGATTGCGAGTCATATCGCTTTCCATGATGATTTAGAAAAAGTGCTTGATGAAATAAAAACAAGCGAAGATCGAAGGAATTTTATTTCAGCAGTGGCCAATCGCATCATCTCTCACAATTGGCCTTCACTCAATTCTCTCAAACTCAATTTAAAACAATTATTAGATTTTGCTAACAAACTGAGCGAGGAAGAACACGACATTGCTTTATCTTCTGCTGCATCTAACTATGGGAGTTATTATGGGTCTAAAGTGCCCCTTCAAATTATTGAAGTACTCACTGGAAGTCCAGAGCGCTATACTCGCGCTTTAAAGGAAATTATTTTTAATGCAGCTTATGTGTCCGGAATTCCTTGCGATTTAACGGAATTAGGTGAATATATCGGTAAAATCAGTCCAATCGAAGAGCGCGATTCTGTTTTAAAAGATCTAGTAGGTAGAATGGCGAGAATTCCAATCTGGAAGACTGGCAGCCTCTCGCTCATCAGATTGCTAAGAGTTTTAAATCAGATTAAGGATGAAAGCATTCGAAATAGCGCAATGGAAGATATTCAAACAACGCCCTTATGTGAAGGGTATTCTTCAGAGGATTTGGCCAAAAAACTTAAAGAGGTGCAGGAATTACCGAGTGACCTTGCTCTATCATCAAACAACTGCGGAGAATATTGTTAATAAGTGGTAATCAGATCGTCTCAACCTGCCTTTCAAGGCCGAGACGGCCTTGCTACTTTCCTTTTATCAAACAAATGTAATCACGCAAGAGGTCTAATTTTAAATTTTTTTTATGAATCCAATTAAAGATTTCAGTGAGCCGCCACAATCTTGGCAAATTTTTTTAAAACAACTCGAGCGTTTTGCTTTACAACCTATAAATTCAACCTTCGAAAATGATTCGATAGATAAAGCTAGCTTTATCGACCAGAAAGTAAAAAAAGAAATGATTTCTCAACTCGCAGTGGATCATATAGAAAAAACTCCGTCTGCAGGCCCTTTCAATCTTCAACAGATCGATATTCAGCCACATTCTAATTCAGGCTATTATCTGATTTGTCAAATGTTTTCAAAAGCTCTCCTTTCCCTAAAAAACAAAAAAAACCGATCTAATTTTTTAGAAAAAATACCCGAACAGCTCCTCAGCCAAAAGATATATTCCTATCTTGCCCCTTCCGATAAACTCATTCTTGGTTCAGTGAACAAAATATTCAACAAAATAATGATCATTGAATTCTTTCAAGATTTAATGGCTCAATGTGATCAGCTTTTAGATCGAATCGAAAAAATTTCTTTTTCAAACAAAGAAGAAGAAAAATCTTTAGAAATCGACAATTTAAATAAAACAAAACTTAAAATTTTAAATTTTAAATTTATTTTAAAAGACAAGCACAACAAAACTCAAAACTATTTTAGTAAAGAATATTTTTCAGATTATTATTTTGAAAATGAAGCTATTTTTAATGAGATCAAAAACGATCTCGCTATTTATTATAAAAGAATAAACACCAAAGATTTTTTTTCTATCATTTCTTCTCTGACTCAGATTAATGGGACAAATTTATTAAAGTACAATAATGATTTAATCCACAGCTCTTGCAATCCATTTCAATATGATGTAGCAAAACGAATTTACTTATTAGCCTCTTTTCGAAACGCAGTTGACCAAGGCCCTCTTATCCCCTCCACCCATCCATTTCATTTTTTGAGTGATTTAGAGTTTGCAAACTTTTGCGCACAAGAGGGTGAAGTCAACCTGGCTGGGCAATTTTTAAAGCAAATGACAGGCGAATCCAGTCTATTTTTCTTGAATAACGAATGGTTGGAAAATATGATTCCTTTACTGATGGATGTATTGGAAGAAATTGCCAAAGTAAAGCATAAAGAAAGCATCCAAATCGCCAAGAACCTTATTGAGCAATTCCCTCTTTTTTCTAGTGAATTTCAAACGTGTTTTAATATTTCAACCTCATTGAATCCCTCTTTGTATACTCAAACAACCCCTTCTTCTATTACAGTGGATAATATTGTTGGATTCATGAAAAAAATAATTGAAAACATAAAGTCTAAGGAAATTAAAAGTTATTTTTTAATGAAAGCTGCGAAAGGATTAATTCAGCTTGAAAATAGCAATCAAGCAATTCAATTGATTAAAAACCACCTGATTAAAAGGGATTGGATAAATATTTGCATTGCATTGGCTGACTGTGGAGAAATCGACGCTTGTAAAAAAGCATTTCATTTGTATAACAATTCTTCAAAAAAACAATCTTTCTTAAATAAAAAAAATTATGATCCTATAAATTCCAAATTGAAAATAGACGATGATTTCTTATTTTCAATTTTTGTAGAAAAATATTGTCTGGGATTAATAAAAAAAGGAGAAATCGAAGAAGCGATTTCTTTTTATAAAAAATTTTATCCTTCAAATCTTAAAGATATCCCAAAGTTTTTACTAAAAATTTCAAAATTTGATTGTAAAAAAACTTTAATTTTTTTGGAAGCAATAGAAAATAATAATACAGGAAATAAATCAGAAATAATAAATGACCTTTGTCTAAAATTAATCGATCAATATCAATTTGAGATGATCCCTTTTCTTTTAGAAAAATTAATTATTTTAGAAGATAATTTATCGACTTTCTTTGTTATTGAAAAAATTTGTCAAATTCTCATCACAGAATTTGGGATACCAAAAGCAAATGAGCTTATTCTTCAATTAATTTCTGAAAATGAAACTATCACCAAAGAAAAATATCCAGATTTTTTTAATTTAATCGACAATGTATTTTTATATCCTATCAAAAAAATTGATACCTTGATTGCAACCATTGAAAACAACTCGGAAGACTTTAAAACTATGACCCCTCGTTTTCATTTTGATGATGATGAAGATGGTTTTAGATTAACAGAATTATATAAAAAATTATTTATTGAAAATTTGAAAAAATTGCCCGATGTTCAACATTTTAAATTAGCAATTGAAAAACTTAAACCCACCATTCATAAAATTACAAGTCCTAAAAAGAAATATGAATTTGTTGCATTAATTTTATATTGTCTGATTGAACGAAAAGATTTGCAAAAATTAAACGGCCTTTTGATAGCAATTGAATTGATTAATACCCTACCAGCTGAGTGCATCGAGAAACATTGGAATGATCTTACTTTGAACCAAGTATTAGCATTTGCTTTAAACAATCAGGATGGAAATGGAGAATCGTTGATTGAAAAGATTCAAAATCCCAATATAAAAAAAATCATTAAAAATGAGAGATCTTTATGATAACAAATTCCGCTGCCCCGCCCTCCTCATACGAAAATGACAACTTAAATTTTATTGATCAAAAAAAAGGAAATTTGTGCGGTCGTGAAGTTTCTATCTCTCTAATTGATGAGAAGATTAGCGGGATTATAACTCCTGATTTTCAATCAAATTCTTCCAAATCAGAGGAGCCAAGTCATACAGCAATTGAGGATATTCTCAATCATTTAAATGGGGAAAAGAAAGCCCTTTACAAAGGTCTGCCAATATCGGTGAAATTACCAGAAGACGCCATTAAAGAAATATCCGCTTATTTAGATTTGTCCGGAATACATTTTCTTGAATCTTCTAAATTTCTTAATAATGAGCAATTTTACTCGAAGTTAATTGCCAATATTTTTCAAATTAAATTAACGGAGATTGATTTATTTTATCGTGATCTGGAAAACGCAGAAAACATAGGGATTTTACAGCTAAACCCTAAATTGAATGAAAAGTTAATCCAACAAATGAAAAATAAACTCTCTAAATTCCAAAAATTTTTAAATACTTCCAATGATTTGCCTCCCATTGAATTCTATGATGAATGTGAAATCCAATTTAATGAAATAAAAAATAATATTGGATTTTTATTAAAAGATCATATTCATACAAATTCCAATAAAATTGATTCCATCATTCTTCTCAGAAAAAAGAATTCCTGCATATCTCATGCTAGAACAACAGTGGATAGAATCTTAGAGTTAGCGAAATGGTATCGCAACTCTCATCATTCTCTAATTTTTGATCCTCATGCGCCCATCCTTGAGCAATCTCAGAATTGTTTATTCGAAGCTAGTCTTTTTATAGCAGAAGGCGATGCAAAGACTGCCATTAAGTTTGTAAAAAAAGCCCTTGAACAAGGAGGGCTTTTTTTTATCAAAGAAATTTCTGAATTAATTGAAGCAATTGCCACATCTAAAAGTAGACTTGCGATGGATCATGCGACATCGATTTTTCAGGACCCCAATGTCAATCACAAAGCACTCAAGGCTTATTTTGATGTTTCGACTTCTTTAAATGAAGCGCTCAGAAAAAAAATCTCTCCCCAAGAAGCTATTAAAAAAATTTTAGACATTTTTGAAAAAGAGAGATCGAATGAGCATTGTACACCCATCTATGAACTTTATTCGATAATAAAAGCCGCTGTGTCTCTTATAACATTGGGGGCAAAAGAAAAAGCGATTGAATTAGTAAATGACATGATACGGCCAGATGATTGTCTTTTACTCAACAAAATACACATAAAAATAGCCAAAGCCCTAGCAAATGGTGGACATATTGAAGATGCACAATTTTTTTTCGAAAAGTCATTACAATCATTTAAAATCGAGACATGGCCGTCTCAAGATGTTTTAAAAGATTTTAATGACGTATGTTTGAATAGTGGGCTGGCAATCGTGATTGCGTTAATAAAAAAGGGAGAAGTTAAAAATGCATATGCATATTTTCACAATCATATATTGCGCGAATGCGATCAAATCGAAAAAGAACTAGATTCTTTTGTTGATCAACCGGTGAGTCAATCTTTTCTATACCTCATAATCGATGAATTAGAGAAAGAAGGATATGTCGATGAGGCATTGATGTTCAACGATATAATCTGCGACATCCCATCGAAATTGAAAACCATTGAAAAGATCACTGTTAAATTGATTGATGATGGACATTTTGAAAAAGCATGCGCGATTATCAATGAAAGAAAAGAAAAAATCACTGAATCAAAAACAGTGATTAATAGCGTTCTCAATGCGCTGATCAAAAAAAAAGGGAGAAAATACACTAAGAATTTTGTAGATGAGCTTATGTCCAGAGGAGCAGTGGGGGCTGCCGAAGTCAGCAAACAGCTTGATCCTTTAGAGAGGCTTCAACTGCTTATTGCTGAAAGGCCAAAACCTCTAGAAGATATCCTCGAATGGAGGGTCTATCAAAATTTTAAATATGTAGATAGCTTATCTAGATTATCGAAAGAAGAGTTTAAAGAGGCGATTAAGTTTTTTCCAGAAATCATTAGCGCGCTTGGCGATAAAAATCATTTTCTTATTTCATTGATAAACGCTCTCGCTAATAAGAGATACTTTCTTACACCTGAAGGAATTAAAAATATCATCACAATTGTCAATCAAATAGATGTTAATGAAGACACACTTTCCTTATTTAATACGATTGCTCTTGCATTAATGAATAAACATATAACAAAAAAGAAGGCTGAAGAAATCGCTACCACAATTAAAGATCTACAAGGACTCAGAATAGTGATGGATGTGTTAAAACTCAAAGAGGCCTAAAGATTGGGGTCAGACTTGGCGTTTTGACCCCAATTTTTTATTTAAAATTTTGTAATAAAAATCAAAAAAAACCGATAAACTGCTCATAATTTTAGTTTTTAGTTTAAAAACGCGAGTTTTGGATAAGAAATAAAAGGGGCCGGGGAAAAGGGGCCGTAAAAAGAAAAGGGGCCGGGTCATGCAATTTGCATAAAAAATTGTCTGCTTTATAGCAATTTCATACAAATTGTATCATAATAAACATCGTAAAGAAAAATTACTTGTTCTTCCTCGTATTATTCATTTTTACGCAAATTGCATGACCCGGCCCCTTTTAATTGTATCATAATAAACATCGTAAAGAAAAATTACTTGTTCTTCATTGTATTATTCATTTTTACGCAAATTGCATGACCCGGCCCCTTTTATTGCATGACCCGGCCCCTTTTATGACCCGGCCCCTTTTACAAATTGCATTTATTATTCGTTTTTACGCAAATTGCATGACCCGGCCCCTTTTACCTTTTATTTTTACGCAAATTGCATGACCCGGCCCCTTTTATCTCTAATTTCTACAGGAAAAAGACGTAAAAATAAGGCGTATGAAATTCTAATTAATTCGAGTAATCGTTAAATTGATCACTGCTATTGGAATGTGAATGCTTCCACTATTACTAACGATGACTAATCCCACCGTTGAAATCGTTTCAGCATTGACCGGAAGGACAAATGACACTGAACCTCCTCCAGCAGCGCCTGATAAAGGGAACCAAATGACATTTCCATAAAAATCATTGTTAATATAAAATTGGAACCCTCCTCCAGGACTTGTTTGAAGAGAGGCTCCTGCATTCACTAAATAATGTTCCGTGTCTGCAGAACTGTTATCGATCGAAAACAGATTGGTTAAGGAATTAAATGTGATATTACCAGAAGTAATTGTAAAATCTCCATGAAATGGAATAACTGTACTAGTTGTTCCAGAAACTGGATCGTTCGTTGTGCTCGCAAAGCTCGAAAATGCCCCTCCTGTTGCCCCTGTAGCACCCGTTATTCCTGTAGCACCGGTCGCGCCCGTAGGTCCAGTCGCACCAGTCGCACCGATCGCTCCTGTAGGTCCAGTAGCTCCTGTAACACCGGTCGCTCCCATAGGTCCAGTAGCTCCTATAGCACCGGTCGCACCTGTAGGTCCAGTGTCTCCAGCAACACCAGTAGCGCCTCTGGGCCCTATAGCACCCATAGGTCCAGTAGCGCCTGTAGCACCCCTCGAACCCTTAGGCCCTTTTTTGCAATTTTTTTGACATTCTAAACTTACCCACTCCTTCATTTCATTTAATCTTTTTCCTAGTTGAGTTCTACAAATAGGTTCATAGGCAAAAAGGGTAGGCATCATCAAATAAAATGATAAAGCAACAATAGGTGCAAAGCAAAATAAAAACTTTCTCATTTCATCTCTATAAAATATTAATTTAATTTATTCGAAAAATTGTGATAGCAAAAGCATTAGCCGGAATATCGGTGAAAGCTTCGGTATTGCTTGTTGTTCTTCCAATAACTATGGCATCTCCATCATCAAGACTGACTATGCTTGTGATTGCACCAAACGGACTATCAAGGGGCGAACTTCCAAAAGTATTTCCTGATAAAAGACCTTGCATTGAGGTATAAGGACTCGTTACATCTCCGTTTAAAATTCCGAAAGATAGTGCACCAGTAGCAGGTTCACCACTGCCAGCGAGTATAACCACATAAATCCCGCCGTTTGCCACTATAAATTGCCCTTGGTTGTTTAATGTAATATTGCTGCTGATTTGGGCATTTCTCGCAGATAGGCTAAACGTCATGCTTGGTCCATTGTCGCTCAAAGTGCCTACTGTTCCACTCCCACCGTCATTCATCGCATAGGCATAAGTTTGGAATGATGGGCCCGGAATACCCGGTGCACCCGGCGCACCCGGTGCACCAGGTGTCCCCGGAGTGCCCGCTGCGCCTGGAGTGCCCGGCAATCCCGGAACACCCATAGGTCCTCTGGGCCCGGTTGGTCCGCGAGGACATTTTTTACATTTGCATTTTTTACATTTGTCTGGTTGGCTGGAATGCTTTTGTGCATGACGCAAAACATTTGCTTTTGGCTGCCAATCATTCGCATGATGTAAAAAAACGCCTTGTTGCAATGGAGTTGTCTCTGCGCAAATCGCAGAACTGTAAAACAGTGCTGAAGATATTAAGAGACATAAAAAATTTTTCATTGTAACCTCAATATGGTTATTTTTTAATAGACTCTAAAAAGATTCTTTTTATCAAGCAAATGGAGTTTCGAAAGAGATCTATACCAAAACAACTTCAAAACTTGGCTTTTTAGCGTGCCAAAGTCCCGGGGTTGAGCGATCGTAAAAGGCATTGTATTGATTTAATACTATGCCTTTTACGATCGCTCAACCGCGGGAGCTTTCGCGCAGCTAAAAAACCAAGTTTTGAGGTTGTTTCGGTACAATATCTAACAGAGCTTTAAAAACATGTCAAACTGAGCTTGAAAAAATATTAATCTTCTATCGAATACTCATATCTAATAGCCATAGTTTGAATATTATGAAATAAATCTGTCGGAAGAGCTTGTTGTAACATTTGCCATGTAATTTCAGTAGTCGATTGTCGTCGTTTATCCCACTGGTCGGTTTTTTTAGGAATAGACTCAGCAAGATCTTTATTTAATCTAATATTGAGTCTACATTCGAATTCTGTTAAAAGATCAATAAAATCTTCAACTTTATATCTCCATTCAGCTTTTTCCTCTGCCTTCAAATTCCAATAATACCAATATTTTGCACATTTAACAATCAGAGCATCGCTATGATTAATTTCAGGAATTTGACTTTGTATATACCTCCAAATCCAAAATGAAGCCGCTGAAGGATCGCACCAAGTTTTAATGACATTAAGGGGGTTGCGCACTTGATGAAATACATGATCAAATTTCACCTCAGGTTGCGGGCGGCCAAGACAATTATAAAATCCTCCTACAAAAGGCCATCCAACATAAGCAAAGCTTTTTACCCGCTCATGTCCCACGTCAAACCCGCAAATTTGTAGGCATTTATATGTATATAAAGTACCGCTCCCTCCACAACCAATAATTGCTAAAGGGATTGTTGCTTGTGAATAACAGGAAAAAAATAATAGTATGAAAAAAATGGTTGTTTTTATTTTGTTCATGTTACTCAGAGGCTGTGAAAAAATAGAGATCCACGCCAATTTTGGCAAAATTTTTGCACCTTTCACATTTCACCCTCTCCTAAAACGGCACGTGGGATGTTTCACTCGGGAGTTATACTCCGTCCAGTTGAAAACCGGAACTAGGAGCCAAATTTTGATCTCCGCGCCTTTGCGACTCTCTCTTGTTTTCCTCTGCGTTTAATTTTGTTCGACAATCCCGATTTGGAAAAACAAATTAAAACGCAGAGGAACAAACCAGAGTCGCAAAGGCGCAGAGACTTTAGCGAATTTAGGCTTGCCTTTGTCCCTAATCTAAGCGAGCCATTTTTTTTCCAGCTTCCAACTGGACGGAGTACATATATATTTTAAACGATAAAAAACATAGAAAAATTTCAGCAAAATTTGAGTTAGGGGTCAGTCGAGAGCTAACCATTTATATACTGCTTCCAGCTGAATCTTGGACTTTTGGGCTGCTTCGGCACCAGCTACGCTTGATGCAAAATCAGGCCGCCTCCTTTATATTATATTAATAAAGTTGTGCGATGATCATCTTATGATTGGTCCGGTTTACTTCCTACAGTTTAAAGAAGAAAAAATCATTGAAAAAGAGAAAGTTTCGGCTACGAAAATTCAGCGTTTATGGAGGCAATATTCAGATCCCTTTGTGAAGGGAATAAAGTATATCGATCAACCAGAAAAGTTAAAAAATCTTCCTAGAGCTCAAAATGGGAAGACCAAAGTTTACTTGCCAAAAGAACTCCCCATTGTCCTAAAACACAGCGGCTCTCCGCATAATAAATATCGTCTAGAACAAATGAAGCAAGCATGGTCCATCTGTGTAAAAAGTGGGTATTCACATCTTGTCATTCCCAATGCACGGATCCATGGCCAATTTATCATTGAACGGAAGCTTCCCTTTTCGTTCACCGGAACAAAAGAACAAATCGGGCTTTATATTGAAAATAAAGATAGTTTTACGGCGGCAGTGAAAGAATTCATGGGTTTTTTTTGCCAAGCAAATTTGTCCGATATTCTTCATGAAAATGATGTCTATACTCATCTTATTAGCCCCTCTATTCTCGCAGGAAGATATGATAATATTCCTTTATATTTAGAGGGCGATCAAGGAAAAATCGGATTGATCGATCTCGAAACTTTTCATCCAAGAAAAACCGGGTTAAATTTAGCGCAATGTTTGCACAATTGTCAAAATGCAATTCTTTTATTTCCCTTTCATGTGAACGAGATTTTAGAAATAGCAGCAAACTTTTGTCCGGAAATCAGTACAAAAAAAGCTGAATTGGAAGGATTAGCTGAGAAAACTCATTATTTTTTTGAAAAAATGTACCATCATCATTTAGATTTTTTACAAGCTAAAAAAATAACATTTGAACATCCTACTACACTCCCTCCAATAACTTCTGAACAAAAAGAGGAAATAAAAAACAGCTTGCTTCTACAATTAGAAACAGATTTCGATGGATCTTACAAAGATAAAATTTTGGAAATTATTCAAGAAAATTTCATAACAATTTTGGAATCCATTACAAATTCTTTAACGTCTTGTTTGGAAGAAAAGAAGCCAATCAACGAGTCTGTTGATTCAAATACAAAACTTCTCTCTCTTCGAACGATTATTTTTGAAGATGAGCCTTATTGTAAAGACGACTGGTATGTGAAATTGCAAGTTGATCTCTACAAAAAAATTGCGCAAAGAGTAGATTTTGATGACTGGGAAACCCCTTTTAACCATGCGAAGCATATTATTAAAATCATCTTTGAGAATCTTCAAAAAACAGATGCTATCGCCTTCTTTGGAGCCTCAGAAAAAATGAAAATCAGTGATATTACTAGGAATTTAGGAGTGATTTTTCTTTAAAAATCTATCAAATTGCGGCGCAATTTTTACTCCCTCTTCTGTCTTATCTTGTCGAGCCTGCTCTTCCTGTTAATTTTTATCCCTATTCTTAATATTAAATTAGCAAATTTTAAATAGAGTTTAAATTTTTTCATTTTACAATAGGGTTAGTCGGCTAGATTATTACGAGGGGAATCTATGAATAATTTATCTTCAAACAAAGAGTATGAACCAAGAGATAATTTTATCCACGCAATGGAAAGTAAAGGCTATGTTGTCGCTGGAAGAAAATATTATTCAATTGATAAAACGACAAAGCTGGGCCGCCTTTCTAAGTTATTTGGCTTAAAGATGTCATTTAATGATATTACAGAAACATTTGTTTTTTTTACTTCTCCTAATAATCGTGCAGGAGCAGGATTAACCAATCTACTTTTGAACCGTGTAACGCAACACTTTACTAAACCTGCACTAATCGAGATTTCACCGGAATCAAAATTAATTTGGTTGTATGCATCAAAATTAAAAGATTTTGAAAATGCTAAGTCATTTTGGTATGAGAAAATGGTTCCTGCCCTGAATGGGGTTGGAATTTTCCAGTTTGAAACAAAACCAGAGGTTATAGCAAAAGCGAAAGCAGCTTTAAAAGAAGCAAATCCAGGTTTTGATTTTGATCAGTGGAAAAAGATAGAAGAATCTAAAGATAATTTGATTGTAAGTTTAAAAGAGAACGGTGTAACTGAAGAGCAGCTTATAAAGGTAAATTCCTGGCAAGACCTCTGTAGTTTGGCATATCGACATGGATCTGATCAATCAAAAAAGTTAGCATCCCATCTAATAAATAATGTTAATGCAAAAACAGATAACGACATTACAACTATACCACAAAAATCTTCTCCTGTAGAGGCAAACAATTCACCTTATATATTTTATTATGCACCTGAGTCCGCGAACGATGATCT
Organism: Parachlamydiaceae bacterium; assembly: GCA_025451995.1. Taxonomy (GTDB): domain Bacteria; phylum Chlamydiota; class Chlamydiia; order Chlamydiales; family Parachlamydiaceae; genus JANWJE01. The sequence goes on from JANWJE010000137.1 coordinate 62,911, forward strand.
AGAGTAGGCCTTTGGGTTTATTTAAAATTTCATTATAGATCATCAAATTGCGCTTGTTATCCAATTTTCCAATCAACGTTTTTAATCTTGAATTTGTTGTTGTTATCTCATGCAACAGATGGTGATGGATCTCTTTAGAAGCCTTCACCTTCTGAATTTCATGCGATCGTTTCAATTCCAAGGATTGGAGGATTTCTTCGTGTCTTTTGTGTTGTTGAATGGGTTGAATCGGTTTTTTTCTCTCTATGTTTACTTCTTTTCGTTTCGGCAAAGGAGGGGTAGGCACCCTTTTGACATCTTGTTTCTTCTCTGCTGCAACATTTTGTTTAATATAAATATAATAGAGAGCTATTAGACTAATGATTAGTCCGATCGACTCAACCATCTTTCTTACCTTCATCTGGTTTTGATAGCGAGTTGCGCATATCAGTATCTGCCTGAATATTTTGTATCCTCTGATAATCCATGATCCCTAAACGGCCGGAACGAAAGGCTTCCGCCATTGCTAAAGGAACTGCCGCTTGCGCTTCGACTAATTTAGCCTCCATATCTCTCACCTTTGCCAAATTTTCCTGCTCCACTGCAACGGCCATTGTGCGCCGCTTTTCTGCTTCGGCTTTAGCAATGCGAATATCCGATTCGGCTTGATCTGTGCGCAGTTTAGCTCCAATATTTTCCCCCAAATTAATTTCGACAATGTCGATAGATAAAATGAGAAAAGCTGTCGAAGCATCGAGTCCTTTTTCTAAAACCAATTTTGAAATTTTTTGAGGCGATTCTAAGACTTGTTTATGAGTATCTGACCCGCCGATTGCACTGACTATCCCCTCGCCGACACGGGCAATAATTGTCTCTTCAGTGGCCCCCCCCACCAACTGCGCGATATTTGTGCGCACCGTTACCCTTGCTCGGCAATTGAGCTGAATTCCATCTTTAGCAACCCCGGTGATGTATCCTCCATGGTTTGGGCAATCAATGACCCTTGGATTCACAGATGTCTGGACTGCATCTTTTAAATCTCTTCCTGCCAAATCGATGGCTGTCGCACGCCTCCAATCTAAAGGGATGTTTGCTTTATCTGCCGCTATGAGCGCCTCGACTAGATTTTGAACATGCCCTCCGGCTAAATAATGAGTCTCGAGGTCAGAAACTGTGATTTGCTTGAGGCCCGCTTTAAATAAATTAATACGCGCGTTGACAATGATGCGCGGGGGAATTTTTCTTAAACTCATCCCAATAATATTGAAAAGGGGGATCGGAGTGCCTGAGACAAACGCTTGAAACCATAAACTAATGAATTTGCCTAAAATACTCAATATGATTAGAGCGATAATCGCAACGATGAAAATAAAAAAATAAAGCCCGATTGTCGCATCAGAAGATGCTTGTAATAAAACTGTCATTATAACCTCGATTGAAATATACTGCTTCCAGTTGAATATTGGAATTTTGGGCTAGCTTGAAAGCTCCCGCGGTTGAGCGATCGTAAGAGGCATAGTATTAATTCAATACAATGTCTCTTACGATCTCTCAACCCCGGGGCTTTGAAGCAGCCCAAAAATCCAAGATTCAGCTGGAAGCAGTATAGATCGATAGTAATTAATGTGGTCTTTTTTTGACCAGCAATTCCCCGCTTATCTTGTTATTTTTATGCCTTTGCGGAAATCGCTATTTTTTGAATTTGTTTAAAAGTTCTTGGGGAAATTGTATTTTCAAATCCGAGCTCGATTGTCCCTTCTTTTTTGAAGGAGGATAATTTAAAACAATTTTTAACTCCCCCTCTGATGAGGAATTTTGGCTTCTATTGCTGTTTGTTGAATCAAGGCTATCTTTTGAAGAACTGTTCATTTCTTTAATTGAATCAAGAAATGATTCTTCATCATCGGAATTAAATTCATCTAAAAGCGCTTGCTCAACTTCTGTTTCAATCTGATAGGCAGTGTGTTGTGGTCCAAATGAAAAGGTGCGGCTTAAGTCAAAAGCAGAGTTTTGCCTAGAAAAAGCATGAAGAGCTGCTTGATTCACATCGGTATGATTTTGCGGATGGGCGGTATTTTCTTGAATGTAGGGCGTATAAGCAGAAGAACTAGAAAAATTATTATTAGTTATCATTAAATTAAATCCTTTTTTTAGAAATCTAAAATAACAATATTAATATTTGATAAATTTTATATTTTTTTTCTATAAATGACTTTTTTTGACCATTAAGCTTTGCTCTTGGCCTCCCACGACAATGGCATCTTCACCTTTGGCGATATAACCGGAGATTGAGATGGCGGCATGCTGCTTACCGTCGATCCGGATAAATCCGCCCGGCTTTAAATCAGTGAGTACTCTTCCTGTTTTACCGATTGTTGATTTGTCAAATGCACTCGCTTGAAACCCTTCTTGGTTTGCATTTGAATAAATGCTTTTATCCGGTTTTGCGCGGATAATGCGCCATATTGCAAATCTAATCGTCAAGACTGCAGCTAAAATTACCCCTCCTATAAACAAAAGAATAGAAAATAGTGAACTTGTCTGTGAGGCGTATAGAAAAACAGCCGCAAGCAATGCAATTGCGCCGAGTATCCCTAAAATTGCACCCGGGAGGTAAAATTCACATAAAATGAGAATTAGGCCACTCATCAACAAAATATAAGGTATCATTTATCACTCAAGTGTAGTGTTTACTTACAAAAATAGTACTCCCTTCGACTTTCTCAATCACAACTTTTTCTCCGGCCTCTATAAATTCGCCTGTACTCACGGCATCATAGATATTGCCATTGATCATAATTTTTCCACCCGGTCGCAAGGGAGCATAGGCCTCTGCCAAAGCGCCGTCTTCCGGCATCTGTGCACGGCTATCACCCGCTATGTAGCCTTCTTGTTCACCGCCTTGTAACACAAACCGATGAAACATCGTAGAAGAGGGCAATAGGTACCGAGAAAAGAATAAAATGACCAATAAACTTAAAACGAGCGTGGCGGATAACCAAGCCAGTCGCTTTAAAAAATATTCCCCTGCGACATTGAATGATTTGGTATCAAAGTCAAATTGAACGCTGCTCATATTTGGTAAAAGCATGGCAAATAGGCCTCCTAAAAAAAGGAGAATGCCTAAAAAGCCCAGCAACCCAAAACTCGGCAGGATAAACAATTCCAATAAAATCAATGCGATGCCAGTCAATAGAATAATGAGTTCTAACCAATTAGCGAGCTGCAGCGAAAAGCTTGAAAGTACAATTAAAAAAAGGGAGGTTGCTGCAATAAACCCAGGAAAAGTCAATCCGGGATGATTCATTTCCATATATGCCCCTAAAATCAATCCCATAAATAAAAGAGAAGAGATTAAAGGAGTTGCTAAAAACACAAAGAATTGGGTTTTCCAATCCATTTGGTACGCTTTAACTCTAGCATGTGGAATCGAAGAAAAAAAAGGGAGTTGAAAGAGGAGGCTTTTATCAGCTGGCCATTCCCCTGCCCGCTTTTCATCATCCGATATTTGGGGAAGCTTTTTGGGTTGCACCATGAAGTCAGCAACGCCATAGTCTACCAACTGTTGGCCAAACAATGTCAGCAATTTCCCTTTATTAGAAATGATTGTGTCCGGGTCATTCCCATTGAGTTGTAGCTGCGAATCACTATCGAGCTGAATGATTTTACCATGGCGCAAAACTAACAATATATCTTTGTCAACCATCGCTTCGGCAATTAAAGGATTGCGATTATAGAAACCCGCCTGATTTGCAAAATCGGCTCGAATGGCTGAATTGACTTTTTCTGACGCAGATTCCATTTTTCCACTCTCTCCGGCAAAAACAGGTTCTGCAGCTCCCATGCTTCCATCTTTAACTGTAACAATGAAACGGCAAGAATAGGCGAGCAAGGCACCTGCCGATATCGCCCAATTGTCGATATAAGCGACAATGGGGATATTGAATTGCGTATCCATTTCTTTGAGTGCAGCGGAAATTTTTTGGGCCGCGAAGACTTCTCCGCCCGGTGTATTGAGCTCTAGAATAATAAAAATGGGCTTTTCTTTTTTATAAAAGTCCAGAGCCTGGCGAATAAAAAGCCAAGTGGATTCGCTAATCGCCGTCTCGTGATCACCCACATAGATATAGCCTACGGAATTGGTTTCATCTATTTTGTAGTGAATAAATTCATCAAGTCTTTTCTTTAATGGCTCTTCAGATTTTAATGGATGAAGTTGTAGACAGAAAAAAAATAATAGAAAAAGAAACCGCATAGATACCCATGATAAATATATGGAGCATAATAATTCATCTTAGTTATAATTCAAATTATAACATGGAGTTGAATATATGCAACCAGCCTATGAAAAAGATTTTTTTACTGCACGCTTAAATGCGATCGCTGAAACGGGACTGGAGGAAAATGCATTCCCTGAAAATTCTTCTTGGACTCTTGAAAAAATATTAGACCTCTAATTCAATGAAAAAAATCCCTGTTGCTATTTTGGGCGCCACAGGCATGGTGGGTCAAAAATTTGTCGAATTGCTGATAGATCACCCTTGGTTTGAAATCGTAGCGCTTGCAGCTTCTGAAAAATCTGCCGGAAAAAAATATAGCGAAGCGATGAAATGGATGATGCTCCGCCCTTTATCTGCTTCTTTATCTGAGATGATTGTCTCTCCTTGCACACCTCATTTCCCCTGCTCGCTTGTCTTTTCCGGGTTGGACTCAGATGTTGCCGAAGAGATTGAAGCTCATTTTGCTTATTCCGGATTCACGGTTATTTCCAACTCGAAAAATTTTAGAATGGATCCGGAAGTTCCCCTTTTAATCCCTGAGATCAATACCCATCATCTTGAACTGATCAAAAAACAAAGATTTTTTCCTGGAGGAATGATTACAAATCCCAATTGTTCCGTCACAGGCATTGTCACAGCCTTAAAACCAATTGTTGATCGTTGGGGCATTGCTAAAATTTCAGTGACTACGATGCAAGCCGTCTCGGGCGCCGGTTATCCAGGCATCCCAAGTTTTGATATTTTAGATAATGTAATTCCGTTTATTGCCGGAGAAGAAGAGAAATTAGAAACAGAGCCTAAAAAAATTTTTGGAATGTTGCACAATCAATCGATTGAACCTTATGAGATGGAGATTAGCGCGCAATGCAATCGAGTTGCAGTCATGGATGGACATATGGCGTGTGTCTCTATTAAACTTAAATCCCCTGCAAGCAAAGAACAAATCATTGAAGCCTGGCAATCCTTTCGAGGAGAACCGCAAAAATTAGGCCTGCCAATGGCTCCTCTTCACCCAATCATTTACCTCTCCGACGAAAAACATCCACAACCAAAATTGCATCGATATCTAGAGAAAGGGATGGCTGTATCAGTCGGACGCTTAAGAACATGCAATGTATTGGATTGGAAATTCAGCGTTCTTTCTCATAACACCATCCGCGGTGCAGCCGGTGGAGCGATATTAAATGCAGAATTATTGGTTAAAAAAGGTTTATTCAAAAAGATTTAGTTGATAATTTAAATCATATGCCAGAAAATTCCCCTCAAAAAAATTTTTCGGTCACCGATTACCTTGCCAATGAAAGAACATTTCTTGCTTGGATCAGAACATGTATTGGCATCATGGCCTTTGGATTTTTGATTGAGCGATTTGCTCTTTTTCTTACGCAGCTCTCTGTTATATTGCTAGCTAACGACCATCCAAATACAATTCGGTTAATCGATCCTCATCATGCCTCTATATTTGGTATCGTTCTAATTGGGGTTGGAGCAATTTTCACCCTTTTATCCTTTTGGAAATACAATCAAAGTCGCAAGCAAATTAAAGAGGGAAAATTTTCTTCTCATCCTTATTTGGAAGGCTTTTTGACCGTTATTATTTTTATTGTAGGGGTAGTTCTTATACTCTCTTTGATATAAATCATTTGTAGACATCTTTTCTGTCTCCAATTTCTAAAACTAAAACAATGAGTTTATCATCAAAGATGGTATAGATGATTCTATATGGACCAACTCGTATTCGAAATAGATTCTCTTCTCCTTTGAGTTTAAGATATCCTTCTGGTCTTGGATGTTTACCCAAAGCCATTGCAGCTTCAAAAATTGCTTTGTGATAACTAGGATGAATATATTTCAAATCTTTCGTATATTTTCTTTCAAAAACAACTGTGTAAGTTTTAGACATCAAAGCCCGCTTCTTTAAAAGCATCTTCAATAGGTATTAAATCTTTAACATCGAGATTTTTGAGCCGTTGCTTTGCTTTTCTGACCAAAAGTTTTTCTTCTTCTTCTTCCATCGCTTTTAAAATGATAGGCACAACGAAATCTTTGATCGACACTCCCTTATCAGCACATAACATTTTTAAATAGGCAAACTCATCTGATGGGAACTCAACATTTAATCTTTGGGTAGCCATAACCCCTCCTTTCTCATTTAATTTTATCATATTATGAAATAATGAGTAAATGAAATTTTTATCAAAAATTCATTAAAGTTAGATCGCTATATCAAAGAAAGTGAACAAACTAACAAGGCATAGCCTTTTCCATAAATGTAAGGATCGCATCTCGGGTTTGATCGAGGTGTTGATCTTCATGTGCGGCTGAAATAAACCACGCTTCATGAGGGGATGGCGGGATATAGAAGCCGTGCTCGAACATAAATTTAAAAAATTGGGTAAACACTACCCCTTTTGTTTCCTGAGCATCCACTAAATTTTTCACTTTCTTTTTTCCAAAAAACAGAGTGAACATTGAGCCCGCTTGCTGGATGCATGCATTCCACCCTTTCTGATCGATTTTTTCTTGGATGGGCTTGATGAGCCGGTCTGTTTTTCTTTGTAAGTGATCATAAAAATGAGGCTCTTGCAACAAACGCAAGCTTTGCAAACCAGCCTCCATGGCGATAGGATTGCCCGATAACGTTCCCGCTTGATACACTGGGCCTAAGGGAGCTAAATAATCCATGATATCACCCCTTCCTCCAAAAGCAGCAGCCGGGAAACCGCCGCCAATGATTTTTCCAAAACATGTCAGATCAGGCTGTATCGAAAAATGATCTTGCGCCCCTTTCATTCCCACTCTAAAACCTGTAATGACTTCATCAAAAATCAATAAAGCGCCCATGCGTTTTGTCTCTGTGCTTAAATATTTAAGAAAAGATTTTTCAGCCGGGACAACTCCCATATTGCCCGCTATGGGCTCTAAGATGACAGCGGCGATTTGATCGCTGATTGCAGGATTTGAAAATACCTGGCTGCAGGCCTCGATATCATTATAGGGAAGGGTAAGTGTGTGTTTGACAATGTCTTCGGGAATCCCTGCAGAGGATGCTCTCGATAGCTCTAAGACCCCCGATCCCGCTTGGGTGAGAAAGAAATCGGCATGTCCATGGTAATTGCCGATAAATTTGACGATTAATTTTTTTTTTGTAAAACCTCTGGCTAATCGCACGGCTGACATCGTCGCCTCTGTCCCTGTAGAAACAAATCGTATTTTTTCAATGGAGTCGATAAGCGTAACGACTTCTTTCGCAAGCTCCCCCTCGAGTGCGGTGGCAATGCCAAAGCTTGTTCCCTTCTCTAGCCTTTTCCTAACCGCTGAAAGGATGATAGGATGTGCATGACCATGAATCAGCGCACCCCAAGATCCACAAAAGTCGATATATTGATGACCATCCGCATCGAGAATGATATCTCCAAACCCCTCTTCAACTATCAATGGGAGTTGGCCCATTCCCTTACACGATCTAACGGGAGAATTCACACCACCGGGGATAATTTTGCACAATGCATCATAAATTTTTTGACTTTTAGCGCGATGTTTCATGATCTGTTTCAGTATCCTTGAGCTTATTTACGGGACGTTTTATAATTTTCACATTGTAATATTTAAGAATAACGATGCCGAAATTTTTCCAACTTAAAAAAAGTTTAATCTATGCAGCCTTTTTCTGCATGGCTAAAACGTCTCTTTTTTCCTATGATGTTATTTTTAAGGGTGTCCCAAGTGAAGAATTGCTATCCATCATTAAATCCTCCTCCGATATCGAAAAGCTAAAAGATGCCTCCCCTCCGACTTTGCTTGGTTTAAAGAGAAGAGCAGAAGAAGATCTTTCTAATATCATTGAAGCCTTGCACAGCCAAGCTTATTATGGAGCAGAAGCCACTTTCTCGATAGAACAAAACCCAACGCGTATCACTTTAAACATTATTCCAGGACCTGTCTATCTTTTAGAAGCATTCAATATCCGAACCCTTCAAAATGGCGAAGAAATTGATCCCTGTTCATTACCGGTGCCAATCTCCCTCTCGCATTTAAAAGTAAAGCTCGACAAGCCGGCCTTGCCTGAATCGATATTGTCAGCGGAAGATACATTGTTGGATAAATTGAATGCCCAAGGATTTGCCTTTGCCTCTATCAAAAAAAGAGACGTTTTTGCTGATCAACAGAAAAAAACTGTGATTGTCTGGTTGGTTGTAGAAACAGGTCCGACAACTTATTTCGGCCAACTAACAATCAGGGGCATGGACAGAGTTCTCAAGCCTTTTTTCTTAAAAAAAATACGATGGAATGAAGGGGAGATTTATAACCCAAAAGAGATAGAAAAGACCCAAGAGGCTCTTGAACTTTCTGGACTATTTCGCTCAGTCAATATTACCTATGGTGAAAAGCCCCTTGAAGGAAACAGAGTCCCCATGGAAATATCTGTCTTGGAACGAAAGCAAAGAAGCATCGGTTTTGGCCTTAATTTTACAACCGGTTTGGGTCCGGGTTTTTTAGCTGAATGGGAAGATCGCAATATTTTTGGCGAAGGGCAAAAATTGGGATTTAGAACTGATATTTGGGTTAAGCTTCAGGAAGGTGCCCTTTCCTACACAATCCCTGATTTTTGGAAACAAGATCAAAATTTAATTTGGCTTGTTGAAAAACAACATCGCAGGACAAAATCATTCACAGAAAACTTTCTCTCTTTTTCAGGGACGATTGAGAGAAAAATGAATGATCGTTTAAGAATTTCATATGGTGCGATGTATAAACGCCTGCGCAGCCAACGCTCGGCATATAATGGAACATTTGATCTTTTTAAATTTCCTTTACAGCTTAAATGGAGCAATGCAGACAGTCTTCTAGAACCTACACAAGGGATGACTGTACAGCTTCGATCGATCCCCACATTCCGACTTTTCCATCAACCCTTTGCCTATTGCATCAACACAGTTAGCAGCTCGCTCTATCAAACAATGACCAAAGACAAACGGAATATTTTTGCGGTGAAACTGACTCTTGGATCTATTTTTGGTGCCCCTGAAAATGAAATCCCCCCACCTGAGAGATTTTTTGCAGGTTCTGAATCGACATTGAGAGGATACCGCTATTTAACAGTTAGCCCACTCGGTCATGATGGAGAAAAACCCCTTGGCGGCAGATCTTTATTTGTCTATACAATTGAAACGCGGCATCGCATTGGGGAAAATTTTGGATGTGTTTTTTTCTATGATATCGGGAATGTTTATAAACAAGATTATTTAGAGCTGTCAAAAGGGATCTTGCAATCAGCTGGATTTGGAATTCGTTACTATACGCCTATTGGACCCGTTCGCTTAGATGTTGCATTCCCCTTAAATAAAAGACATATTGACAATTACCTCGAAGCTTATTTTAGCATCGGCCAATCTTTCTAGGAAGAAGTCTATTATGAAAAAATGGAAACGCTTTTCTCTTATTTTCTGTTCATTGCTCGCTCTCCTGCTCATCTCTTGGACCTTTTTTTTAGCGATCATGCAGACAGACAAGGGCCGAGAATGGTTGTATGCAGAGCTGAAAGCCCAAATAGAGAAAAACACCCATGCTACCTTAGACGTTGAAAAAGTAGACTTTGCCTTTCCTCTTCGAATGACTTTAAAAGGGGTGTCACTAGCGCATGAAGGTGAAAAAAAATTAGCGATTAATCAACTTAAAATTTTTTGCAGCACACATTCTCTTTTGCAAGGAAAAATTGTTTTCTCAAAAATCGAAGCAGATCATCTCCATGTTTACAATTTTCCTACCCCATCCGATCCGCCGAATGTTTGGAATATTCCTTTACTTCCCTATTATTTGAAAATTAAAAATATCAATATAAATCGCATCACTTTTGATCCATCTTTGATTGATTCTTTCCAATGCAATCCGGAGATTAAAATCCTTTTAAAAAACCTCTCATATAATGCTCAAGGGATGATAAAAAACAACCCTTTTAGGGGTTCTATCATCAGTCAAATGACATTGAGTACTTTAAATTTTCCTTTAATTTTAAACATAGAAACATTTAATAATCGCCTTTCCATCGCATTAAACCTAGAAACGGCAGTTCAAGATAATTTGGGATTTTTAGGGGAAAAATACGCAGATGTGAGCGGTTCTTTAAATCTATTCGCTTATGGGCCGCTTTCCTCATGGCAAAAACTGATTGTGTGTCATTTACCCATGAAAAGCTCACCCCTCGAGGGAAATTATCAAATGACTCTCAAAAAAGGGGATAGCAATGAAACTTTTTTATCTTATGTCAAAACCAATGAAATGACCATTGCAGGGAACTTCAACATAGACCCCTCTAAAGAAGTTTCAATTAATTCTCTCTTTCAATTTGGGGATGCGCAAATTAAAGCAGAAACACATTTTTATACTCAAAACAAAATAAAAAGCTATTTTTCCGGAAGAGGAACGAGCAGCGATTTTAAAGAATTTCCAACATTCAAGATTGATGGTTTTTTTGATATCGATGGTGAAATTTCTGGAGATATTTTTGCCCCTCAAATGAGCTTAAATATTCAATCTCTGCAATGTACAATCAATGACTATCTCCTCGAAGATGTTAAAACACAACTATCACTCGATTGTCATAAAAATGAAGGGTCATTCTCGTTTGCTTTTGTTGAACAAAACAACCCCTGGATCGGAAAAAGTGCATTTAACCTAGAAACGGCAGTTCAAGGCGATAAAGTGATGCAAGATTTTGAGTTAGGATCGCTAACAATCGGGGGTGAACATTCCCAAAAGGTGAAGGCACCACCGATTGTTAGCGATTATGGCTCAAAAGATTGCGTCGATTTATCACCCTCAACTGCCGTTTCTAGGTTAAATTTAAGACAGAATCTCTTTAACATTCAACAGCTAGAAGTTGCGGGATGGAACAGCAAGCTTGAAGGATCGCTCTCCATTGACTTACAGACTTTTTTATGGGACGGATTGATAAAAGCTCATTGTAGCGATATGGCCCATTTTCCAAAACTCCTCTCATCTCCTATTGGCGGGGATGCTGAATTAGAAATCACAGCTAAAAGAGAGGGTGATATCCAACATATTTCCATTTTAGGAAATGCTAGCCATATCAAATCAGACATTCTCGCAATGAGCGCTGCAGATTTTTCCTTTGATCTTATCCAAAAATTTGGGCAGTCCTCTCTTTATGACTTGAAGGGCCGGATTAAAGGTGAAGATTGGAAATGGGAAAAAGGAAAATTAGCGACCTTTCACTGTGAGTTTAACCATCAAATCGATATTCAAAAAAAATCCGTTGCCAATCTTCTCGCACAATGGGGTGCAAACGATCTCGTTTATTCGGATGCAAACATTGAGCATATCGAAGGGAATCTCTATCTTGAGGATCTTTTTCTTTCAAAAAGAAATGAATGTTCATTTTCAGCTGCCGGGATTGATTATTTTTCTATGCATATTGACGAGCTCATTGGCTCTTCCGGTTTTTTTAATGATCATTTGCAATGGCCTTTTGAATTAAAATGGAGAGGGCATTTAAAAACTCCCTTTGAATTCACCATGAATGGGCAATGGAATTATCAAACAAATCATTTAAAAATCACAACTGAATCATTGTTTGGCAGATGGAATAAATTGTCTTATGATTTGAAACAACCCCTTGAATTTCTATCTACACCCAATCAAATCGACTTGAACGGTTTATGGCTACAGTGTGGTGAAGGCTCACTTGTAGGACACTTTAACAAAATTCAAGAAAAATTATCCGGACAATTTGAAGCCAAAGAGATCCCTGCATCCCTATTAGATTTTTTGATCGATCACCTTGCCTTTAAAGGCAAGTTGGATATTCAAGGAAACATAGAGGGAGATCTTCATTCCCCTAAAAGCGATATCCTAGTCATTCTTAAGGACATTCAAATTGAGGAAGAATTATTGGCAAAGAAACCCTCATTTAACGGTGAAATTGCTATAAAATTTGACGAGGGATTAGATTTTCATAGTCAGATTACAACTGATGGACCCAATCCCTTTCACATCCATGGAAGGATTCCCATTGAATACTCACTCGATAAAAAAGAGTTTAAAATCGATCGATCACTTCCCTTCCATGTAGAAATGCGTGCCGAAGGGGAATTGGAACCTTATGTTTCCTTCTTTCAAAATGACACAAGAACCTTATCCGGTTATGGAAACATTGCTTTAAACGTTGACGGTCCATTAGATGCATTGCATTTAGGAGGCTCCATTGATATTAAAGATGCTTCATTTGAAATCTTAAGCACCGGCGCGCTCTATAAAAATATCCAAGTCCATCTTGAAGGCAAAGATACAAGCCTCATATTAAAGCAATTTTCTGCTCAGGACAACAAAGAAGGACGCATTACAGCTCAGGGAAATATCAAATTGGATATCAATGATCATTTTCCTTTTGATTTTGAAATTAGACCTTCTAAAATTTTTGTTCTAAATTCTGATTATATCGACATCCTTGCAAGTGGAAAATTAAATTTTATTGGCAACATTAAAAAGTCAAAACTTCACGGCGACCTTGTCGTTGATCATGCCATTTTCCGCATGGAAGAAACTCTACCAAATAAAGTAAAAACAATTGATATCCAGTATATCAACACTGATGAAACACATCCCCACCCTAGCTATTTTGATAAAAAGGAAACTGCTTCTTTTTTAGATTTTCAGGTCAATTTAGAGGCATTAGAACATGTGTTCATTGAAGGAAAAAATTTGAAATCGGAATGGAAGGGAAATGTCATTTTAACCGGTACGCCCAAGAATTTTAACTTAAATGGGGAGCTAAGGATTATTCATGGGGAATATCAATTTAATGGAAAAAGCTTCAATTTAGCCCAAGGGAATATTCACTTTGCCGGTCCTCCCGATAAAAAAACCTCCCTTTATATCGTCGCTAGCAAAGAAATAGATAGGATAACTGCAGAAATGATTGTCAAAGGTCTGGTTACAAAACCTGTGGTCAGTTTTAGATCAAATCCCCCGCTCTCCCAACGCGAAGTGCTATCCTATATCCTATTTAATAGAGGCGTTTCCGATATCACACAAGTGCAGGGCGATCAGCTAAGCCAATCTTTTATCGCTTTAAACAATGATCAAACGGCAAGCAGCAATGATTTTCTTTCTCGCCTAAGAAATAATATTGGAGTGGATTTAGACCTCACTACAAATGATAATGGTGAACGCAAAGATATTGGACTACAAATAGGAAAAAGGCTTACTGAAAATATCGTAGTGACTGCTGCAAATAAAAGCATGAATAGCTACTATCCCTTTTTTGCTGTAGAAGCCAGATTGAGAAAAAATATCAAAGCTCAAATTGAAAAAGAATTTGGCGGGGAAGAGGATGCACAAAATCTACGTATGTCAATCAAATGGAAGAAGGATTATTAGACACATACTGCTTCCAGCTGAAAGCTGGAAAAAAGAAGGTGCGTAGCCAGGGCGTCTCGCCCTGCTTTTTGCCTGCGACCGGCCGAGGCCATCAAGGAGGCAGGTCGAGACGACCTGGCTACGCACGGATTGCCAAAAATTTTCCAATATTCAACTGGAAGCGAGACAGGTGCCTTTTGGCACCCCCTAACGGGAAATAACTGGTTCGTATAGAATATTTATGGTATTTCGTGCGAGCTAGGTCGATTTTGCACTGGTGTTAAATTACCCGTCTGG
>JANWJE010000138.1 GCA_025451995.1 Parachlamydiaceae bacterium
TTTCAGAGATTCGTTATATTGAGACCAGTTCCGTACTTTGTATTGGGACATTGTAAGCTCCGTGTTGTGTCAGAAGCTCACGGGCTTACAACTTTTTTATCTATTTCTCAAGATTTTTCTAGACAGCTGAATGGAGTTTATCTTCTACCATAATTTTCTAAAAATTTATTTAATTGATTAAAAAATTGCTTTTCTTTTTCAACATAGGGAAAATGATCACACTGATCTAGGATCACCATTTCTGCATTTGGGATGGCATTCTTAATTTCCCCTGCAGTCCAAACAGGTATAATATCTTGCTTGCCATGAAGAATAAAAGTTGGAACAGTGACACTCTTCAGTTTGGGAAATAAGTTTATGCTTGGATGGAGCCAAGAAGTTTTTGACATTATCTCCATGACTTTAACACCGCTTTGTGCAGATGCGACACTAAAATTTAAAGTCAATTCCTTAACTTTTTCTGGATCGTAAAAATAAACAGAAAATAATTTTCTGTATAAATTGGATATTTGAATTGAATTTAATTTTTTGAAGTCTTCATATGCAAAGAATGGCTTGATCTCTTGATGAATATTTTTAGTTCTTAAGGCAAATTCATCGGCAAAAGCTTTTTGCCCTTTGTAGTCAGCAGGAGCGCTATTCAATAAAATCAATCCTAATAACTGATCTTGGTAATCAATTGCATATTGCATTCCTAGGAGTCCACCCCAAGAATGACCCATTAAAATAAATTTATTTAGGCCAAGCGATTTTCGCAAAAGTTCTAAATCTTCAACAAATTGATGAAGATTTATATGCTCTTCATCCATTGGTGTTTCTAGGGATTTTCCAGAACCGCGCTGATCATAAAAAATTAATTCGTGATTTTTGGCAAGCTTCAGGAGCTGTGGTTTTAGATATTCCTGATCTAAGCCAGGACCCCCATGAAGCACAATGATGGGGACTCCTTTTCCAGTTCGATAATAAAACAAACTGCCGTCATTCACTTTAACAAATTCCTGTTTGTTCATCTGCAAAACTTGCAAATCCTATTAAGATTAATATTAATGTTAATAATTTTTTCATATTTAAAAATCTTTTGTCTGAATGATTTTATTCACGATTTTTTCTTTAGTATAACCAAAATGTTCTTGAAAATCAGCAATAGAGCCACATTCTCCAAATTCGGAGAGTGCAATAGCTATTCCTTTAGAATCAATATATTTATGCCAACCCTGATCAATACCAGCCTCTATGCTAATTTTCAAATTCCCTTTTAGGAGAAACTCCTTATAAGCTTTAGTTTGTTTTTCAAACAATTCCCAAGAGGGCATCGAAACTACCCGAGACCCAGGTCCCAATTCTTTAGCGACATCGATTGCGAGCTGAACTTCTGAACCTGTGGCGAGAATGAGGTATTCAATGTTTTCTGTTTCAGCTTCTTTGATTATATAAGCTCCTTTTAAAGCATCCTCTATCGAACAGCTATGATTTATATCGAGAAGAGGCTGTCTGGACAAAATAAGAGCTGTTGGCCCTTCATATTCAAGAGCGGCTATCCATGCCATTTTCACTTCAAAAGAATCTGCTGGCCTTATTACCTGTAAGCCTGGTATTCCTCGTAAAGAGCTGATCTGTTCAATAGGTTGATGGGTAGGTCCATCATGTCCTACAAATATAGAATCATGCGTGAATTGATAGATGACCTTTAAATGCATAAGACAGGTCAATCGGATGGCACTTCTCATATAATCTGCGAAAGCAAGAAAAGTTCCAATGACAGGCAGTATCAATTCCGTTTGCGCCATTCCAGCTGCGATACATCCCATTGCAAATTCTCTAACACCATATTTAATATTACGTCCTTCAAAGTAATTTCGGGCTATAAAACCATATTTATGTAAAAACGTTCCATCAGAAGAAGAAAGATCCGCAGATCCCACAATCATTTTAGGAATATAATCGGATAAAATATTCAAAAGCTTATGCGATGCCCAACGACTAGCAATTGGAGAGGAAAAATTTATTGGTTCAATAATAGACTTATAGTTGATTTTTTCTAAAGTAGGCGATTCTTCAGTATGTTCTTGTGATTTTTTACTCAAGAATGAGTAGATGCTAGGATCGACATAAAAAGGTTCTGATGGTAAAAAAAGGGCTGTTTTTGCTTTTTCAATTTCTTCAACCCCGAGAGGACGCCCATGTGCTGCTGGGGTCCCTTCTTTTGTTGGAGAGCCACAACCTATCTTGGTATTGGCAATAATGATCACAGGTTTATTTTGATTTTCTCTCAGTGGTAACAATACTTCTTGAATTTGATTTAAGTCATGACCATCGATTTCAAAAGTTTCCCATCCTTGGGCTCGAAAACGGGTATGAACGTCTTCTGAAAAACTTTCGTTTACATATCCGTCCAATGTTGTCCGATTGCTATCGTAAATCAAAATTAGATTATTAAGATTGAGATGACCAGCCAATGAACACGATTCATAAGAAATGCCTTCCATCAAGCATCCATCACCTGCAAGAACAATGACTTTGCTCGAAAGATTCTGAATCTTTAAAGCAAGTGCTTGTCCAACAGCAAATCCCACCCCTTGCCCATCAACTCCTGTTGTTGCTTCAATGCCCACTGTTTTCATAACATCAGGATGACTTGGAGTTTTAGAGCCAAATTGACGAAATTGTTTTAGATCATCAATTGTGATTGGATATCCAGCAAGATGGAGGCAAATGTAAAGCCATAATGAGCCATGACCTGCTGAAAGGATTAATCTATCTCGATTCTTCCATTTTGGGTTAGAGGGATTATATCGCAAAAATTCAGCAAAGAGAAATGCGCCTAATTCAGCACATCCCATTGGGAGGCCGGGATGGCCAGAACCTGCTTTTTCTACAGCATCCATGGTTAAAGCTCGAATTGTATTAGTGATTTTCTTTAGCATAAGAGTTTGTAATTTAGTGTGATCTGAAATATTTTCTTTCGTTAAGTTATTATAGCCATTCACTAGAATTAATCCGGTATAGAATATGCCTTCTCAATGGATGCCCTTGAGGTAATTTTGGATGGTCGAAATCATCTCCGGGATGATTGTGCATCCCAAGACGGTCATAACAGCTTGAGATCTAAAATTAGGCGCAGATGTAAAAGAAATGATTTCTTTTAGTTTTAATTCTTTAAATCCATATTCTAAAGATGCCAAAGCTCCTTCCGTTGCATAGCCTTTTCCCCAATGGTCGTAAGCCAGTCTCCATGCAATCTCAACAGCTGGAGTAAAAGAGGCGGGAAAATCAATATATCTTAAACCAAGGAATCCAATAAAATTTGTTTTATCATTTTCTGAAACAGCCCACCAACCATAACCATGATTCGAAAAATGCTCTTGAATCGTTTCATATTCTTTAAGGCTTTCTGCAAAACTTTTTATTGAAGGAAAATATTCCATGACGCGAGGGTCTGCATTGAGTTCAGCAAAAAGAAGCAGATCCTCTTTTTGCCAAGATCGCAAAATGAGTCGATTGGTTTTTATCATCATATTCTAGTTCAACAAGGCTCTTTCACCATTTTATTTAGAAAGAATAGCAAGAATTTAACTGCATTTCAACTTCATTTATGGATTGACTACAATACTATTTTTTGGTACCATGGAGCTATGAGTAAAAAACATCAGCGCACTCTGGAAGCGATCTTTAAACAACCGGTTCAATCAAATGTTATTTGGAAGGATATCGAGTCTTTAATGCGCCACTTGAATACTGAAATTACGGAGGGTGAAGGATCGCGAGTTAGGTTTGCATTAAATGGGATTCGCGCTACTTTTCATAGACCACACCCAAAGAAAGAGACTGATAAGGGAGCTTTAGTTTCAGTGCGTCGTTTCTTAGAAAATGCAGGAGTTAAGCCATGATGAAGTACAAAGGATATACCGGCCATGTCGAGTATGATGATGAAGCCAAAATTTTTCATGGAGAAGTGCTTGGAATCAAAGATGTTGTGACTTTCCAAGGAACAAGCGTCGATGAGATTGAACAGGCTTTTAAGGATTCAGTTGATGATTATTTGGCATTCTGTGCGGAGAGAGGTGAAGAACCGGATAGGCCCTTTTCTGGCAAATTCAATTTACGTATTCCTCCAAAATTGCATGCAAAGTTGTCTATTGAAGCGCACCTTCATGGTGAAAGCTTAAATAATTACATTACAAAAGTGCTTCAAAGATTCGTTGCTTAAAATGAAAATATTTTCATTAACTCGTGTTAATTTAAGATGTGGGTATGACAGTCCACTCTTTGCTTAATCAACCTGCAATAGTCTGTTAGAGGGCGATAGATTTTAAGAATAAATCCGCCTCTTTCTGATTTTTGAAAATCAAAAATTTGGTTTGAGGATATTTACTGCGAAGCTCTTCTATCCTAGCTCTTTTTTCTTTGTCAAAATTCCAAGTATATTTCAGGATCTCCCATGTAATAACTCTTAAGCCTCCAAAGGCTTTTTTATAGTTAAATATTCTTTTGAAAAGTCTTGAGAAACAAAGAATACGAGAAAAATGGAAGTAAATTAAAATATCCGCTTTAGCGAATCGCATTTCGAAAGTTGAAAAAGAGCACCCTTCTATTATCCACGATTCTTCATTGAGTATAGCTTTTTGGATTTCTATGAATTCTTGCTTGTCCTTCTTTTTGCCATCGGGTTCAAACATATGCGTATCTAAATGGTGAACCGGAATATCCAAAATCTTTCCAAGCTTTGACGCAAATGTCGACTTTCCACTTCCAGGGAGACCGATTAAAGCAAATTTTTTAGTTGGATTTTTTTTCATAGAATTCGATCATGTTTTATAATGAAAAACTTAGCGTGCGAAATTATATCAAAAAATAATGATATTTGTTAATCTTTTCCTCTGGAAAATCCTCTAAACCAATGTTATGATTGCTGAGAAATTATCCCTCAAGGGTCTACATGAATATAATTATCCGTAAAGCAGAAGTCAAAGATGTTAGATGTATTACTGATGCCGAGAGAGAAATTGCCCACAAACCGGGTTATTTTTGTTCTCAACCTTCAGAGTTTGATGAACAGGCAGTGATACAAACTATCCAATCTCCTCAGAGTATTTACTTGGTGGCTGAACATGAAGGTCAAGTGGTAGCTCATGCTTTTTTAGAAGCTTATACTTTGAAATCACTGTCTCATATTGCCGATTTAAACATTGCTGTTCATCAAGGTTGGCAAAGAAAAGGAATAGGCAAAAAACTCCTCGAACATATTATTAAATTGGCAAAGAGTTCGTCTGACATAGAGAAGATCCAATTGAATGTCAGAGCATCGAATATAATGGCGATCTCGCTTTACAAAAAAATAGGTTTTCAAGAGGAGGGTAGATTAAAAAATCGAGTTAAAGTTAATGATCATTACATTGATGACATTGTGATGGGCTTAGAGTTGAAAAAGGAGAAAAAAGTAAAAAATTTTAATGTCCGCCCTATGAAGGACAAGGACATTGAAAAAATAGTCGAGAGATACTCTTTCCCCTGGTCGACTCCTGAAAAAACAAAAGCTCTTTGGGATACATATTATCGAGAACAGATGAACAATGTTCGCACAGTTGCTATCATAGAAGAGAATAGCGAAATTTTAGGTTATGGAAGTTTACTTAAAAAGCCGGAAAACCCTTTTTTTGAAGAAAAAAATATTCCTGAAATCAATAATATTTGGATCGATGAAAAGCATAGACGGAAAGGTCTTGGGACAACCTTAATTAAATGGCTTGAAGAACTCGCCTATCAAGAAGGCTATAAAAATATCGGGATTGGCGTCGGATTATACAATGATTATGGACCTGCGCAACAGCTTTACTTTAAGCTAGGTTACATTCCCGATGGCAAGGGAATCACTTACAAAGGCCACCCTGCAATTGCTGGACAATCTTATCCATTGGATGATGATTTAATTCTTTGGTTAATGAAGACATATGAATCCTAAAACCGTATCTTATGGTGAATTAATCGCTTTCTTTTGGACATTCATCCGAAAGCAGAAATGGACATTCTCTTCTATTTTAATACAGGACTGCATCAATACTTTTGATTCTCTTTTATGGCCGTTTCTCTTGCGATGGGTGATCGATATTTTCACTCAAAACGAAGTCAATCGTGCCCTAGCATGGGATGCACTTCAATTGCCAATGATATTGAGCATCTGCCTCATTGTTTTTATCGAAATTAATTCCCGTAGCATGGGCTTCCTTTTAGCCAAAGCGATGCCAAAACTTCAAGCGGACATCCGCATGGCGATGTTTGATCACATCCAAGAGCACTCCCCTCACTATTTCAATGAACGATTTACTGGAAGTCTAGCGAATAAAATTACAGACATGACCACTGCAGTTGAATCGATTATTCAACAACTATTTTGGCCCATTATTTCTTCGATTGCAATGTCCCTTTTAGGTGCCCTCTTCCTTTGGTTTGTCCATCCACTTCTTTCAGGTATTTTAATATTATGGATTATCGTGCATTTAAGCATTTGCTTAATGTTTAGTAAGACATGCGATTTATATGAACATCGCCATGGAGAGTCCCGCAGTACTTTGATTGGTAAAGTTGTCGATAGCCTGACCAACAATTTTGCTGTCAATCTTTTCTATCGCTTTAGATTCGAAAAAAATGCAATCATTTCTTATCAGAAGGATGAAGAAAATACGAATGTCTCCGCTAGAAGATATGTCGAAAAAATGCGAAGCGTTACGTCATTTTTCTATGCGACAATTTGCTTCATCGGGATCAATGGCTTTGTCATTTATTTATGGCTTCAGCATCAAATCACAACTGGTGAAGTGGCCCAAGTTTTCGGAACGATGTGGAATATAGCAGCCATTATGTGGGCAGTAGGTGGTGCCCTTCCTGCTTTCTTTCAATCTTTTGGCATAGCAAAACAGGCCTATTCAGTCATGCTTGATCCTAAAGATTTGGGAGATAAAGCTGATGCTAAAGAAATAAAGATCCAAACCGGCCAAATTATTTTTGAAAATGTGTCATTTCATTATAGCGAAAAGAAGCTATTCTCGAATAAACATGTTTGCATCAACGGCGGAGAAAAAGTGGGCCTCGTTGGATTTACAGGTGCAGGAAAGTCTACTTTTATTAATCTCATTCTTCGATTTTTTCCTTTGCTCGACGGCAAAATCTTAATCGATGATCAAAATATAGCAGATGTTACATTAGAGTCTTTGCGACGTCAAATTGCACTGATCCCTCAAGATCCAACGCTTTTTCATAGAACATTGCGCGAAAATATCGCTTACGGACAACCGGCGGCAACAGAATCTGAAATTATTGCTGCAGCCAAATTGGCCCATTGCGATGAATTTATACGCAATATTCCATCTGGCTATGATGCAAAGGTCGGTGAAAGAGGAACGAAACTATCAGGCGGTGAAAAGCAAAGAATCGCAATCGCTAGAGCCATTCTTGTCAACTCCCCTATTCTCATATTAGATGAGGCTACTTCCTCTTTGGACTCTGTCACAGAAAAATATATTCAGGAAAGCTTAGATAAACTGATGCAAAACCGAACGAGCATTGTCATCGCCCATCGCCTCTCAACACACTCTCGAATGGATCGCATTTTGGTTTTTGACAAAGGAAAAATTATTGAAGAGGGTACCCATTCAATTTTAATGAGCAAAGATGGATTATACGCCAAAATGTGGAATATGCAAGTGGGTGGGTTTTTACCTGAAACTCCCTTGTCAAAAAGATAAAAATATTTCAGATTATGTAATTTTAAGAGGCTAACTCTTTTATTGAAAACATCGGATGTGGTAGGCTTTATCCTTCAGAAAATAAAAAAAAGAAGCTCCTCATGGATCTAAGAACAAATCATTTACCATCAAAGAACATTGCTGAAGAATATGCAAATGCTGTTTGGAATCTAAAAGAAATTGATGTAATCGATCGATTAATTCACCCAGACATCTTAATTCATAGCTTATTTGGTGATTTCCGAGGTGTTCAAGCGATGAAGAATGTGGTTCAATCATGGTTAAAAGGCTTTCCAGATTTATGTGTGAGCAATAATATAGTGATTTCCGAAAACGATCTCGTAAGCATTCAATGGAAAGCCAAAGGAACTCACAAAGGTGAATTTAAAGGAAGAACTCCAACTGAAAAACCAGTCTCTTATAGCGGAGTAACTATATACCGCATCACAAATGGCCAAATTGTTGAATACTGGGCTTATCTCGATATGCAGAACTTACTGAGTCAAATATAGTAAGATCAATACTTTTTCATTTTTCGTGCATTTTTACAAATTCTAAAATTTTTTGAGCACCTTCATCCGGGCTCATCTTTGCATAGTCAAGTTCTAAATCATAAATATTACCCTTATGAACAGTATGATAATGACTGCCGGCATGACCAATCGGGCTGGTGCTGCGCGCACGTTCACGCGCTTGCAAAACCTCAAGAGGGACATGGATACCGATAACATACACGGAACACCCTTTCAACTCCCCTAATAAATCTTGCAACCAGTGGGGTTCGTACATGATATAATCGACCACTACATTATTACCGGCCTTTGCAACTGAAATTACAGTTAGAAAAAGTGCATGTACAAAATTTCACGTTCCTTAAAGTAGCCTCGGAAAAATCACAATTTTTGAAGACGCACTCAATACAAGAGACACTTTCAAGCTTTTTCTTGGAAAAGTTTTCAGATTGAATTGTTTGGCCTTCTAAATTTTCTTTGTTCACAAAACATCACCTTTACTTTTTAACATTTCAATTAGTTAAATTTGTTAAATCGTTAACCATTTGTCATATATCGTTTTACAGACCAGTGCCAAAAGCGATTTGCAATAAATAAACATGAAACAGAAGCTGTTATAAGCGCTGGTAATGCAAAACTATCGGTAGGGTCAACTAACACTCTTGTAGGAAAGCTGGCTATCATGCCAACTGGAATGACGAGTAAAATCAAATAACGAATTCCTGGCCCATACAGTTTATCCGGTCTTTGACCCATTTTGAAGAAAGAAAAATAAAGATCGTGGAAATGTTCCGCTCTAATAATCAATAGGGCTATTGTAGAGAAAATTAATCTTGTTGAATAAAATATGGATAATGCAGCAGGGATCACGACCATGATTAAGAGCGATCTCATCCATGGAAAACCCCCTGGAAGTAAAGAAAAACTCCATAATAACCATGCAAAAGCAAACATGGCATTTAAAATAAATCCGCATTGAAGCTTTTGAGATGTCATCAGTTGTTGTGAACTTACCGGTTTTAATAAAAGAAGGTCGAGGTCTCGACGTGCAATCTTTTCTGAAAATACTTCAAAATTATAAGCGAACAAGATCATCTGAAATGCATCTACGATAAAGAGTATGCCTAAAAAAACTCGCATTTCAGCAATCCTCCATCCTCCTAAACTATCAAAATGAAGATAAAGCGCTTCAAACAAAATGATTTGCATTGCATACCAGAGAATGTCATTGATGAATTGCAGCCCAAGATTAAAAGGGACTTGTAGATCAGCAATGGCACTTAACTTAAATAGACTCCACTCTAAAGTGAACATTTTTTTCATTGAATACCACATTATGCCCCGGTACCCCCATAGCGTCTCAATCCCATTTTCCATATAAATTTTGCTAGCAAACCGAATAACATCCCGCCAAGTGCAAGACTGACGAATCCTTTCATAAAGGTAATAGTGTCAATTCTTCCGGATAGATAGGATGCCGGTAAATAAATCCCGCAACTAAAAGGTAGAGCAATCACCCATTCGCGTATTGGAGATGGAAGTAAGTCTAGGGGCATTAGTTCACCTGTAAGAATCCATAGGATCATATTTTTAGAGTTGTTCAGACTATAGACATTGTCAAAGAAAAAACTCATTGCTGCAACAGCAAAGTGCAATGAAAAAAGAAGGATTACATAGGATATTCCCATCATCAAAACTAAAGGAAGTCTATTTAAATGAAATGGAAGATCCCACATCCACGCTATAAGTATAACAACCGGAACCATTGTCAACACTGTAATCATCTTTTGCCCTAACAATTGCCCAAGATGGTATTCATAAAAAGAGCTGGGCCTGAGCAATAAAGCATTCACACTTCCATTGTTAATTTCGGCAATCATCGCTCGCTCAAATCGCCAATTGATGCTTCCTAACTGCAGGATTAAGTAGAGAAAATACCCTAAATAGTAATTGATAGGAAATCCACCCAATTGATCACGCCCTGAAGCTTTAATCAAACCGATCCAAAAGACAGCTTCAACTAAGAAAAAGCTAATAGGAATTAATGCAACCCCCATAATAAAATCTATGGGATAGGTAATCCTAGTGGAAATTCCTAGCTTTATGCAAGCTAGATTCCTTTTCAAGAAAGATACGTATGACATCTTCAAAATCCGGTTCTTCTATTTTTAAATCCCGAATAAGGGTTTGTGAGGTAATGATTTTTAATGCTTCAAAAAGTTCTGTGGATGAGAGCGAATGATCAACCGAAAGTGAACCCTTAGGAATTTTTAAATTTGAAGAGATAAATACTTCATTCTCTAAAGGAGTGATAAAATCAGTCACTAGACGTTTTGTAGATGGTGTTAAAGACATAAAATGTTCAACAGTTCCATCATAAGCAATAGCTCCATGGCTCATGAGAAGAAGACGATCAGCTAAGAGTGCAATATCATCCATATAATGACTTGTAAGGATAACTGTAACTCCCGTACCCTTTAGCTCTTCTAAAATGAATTGACGGATATTGGTTTGAGCAACAACATCCAAGCCAATAGTCGGTTCATCGAGAAAAAGTATTTTTGGAGTATGCAAGAGGGCGCCAATAAGTTCCATCTTCATTCTTTCCCCTAGACTTAAACGCCGTAAAGGGATATTTAGCACATGCATGCAATCTAATCTATTCGCAAGCTCGTCAACACGCTTTAAAGTTTCTGTTTTGTTCAAATCATAGATTGTGATCAATAAATGAAAGCTATCCTTAGCTGAAATATCCCACCAAAGTTGGTTTTTCTGTCCTAAAAGCAAACTGATCTGTTTTAAAAAAGCATTTGGGCGTTCCCAAGGCGTAAAACCTAAAACGGAAGCTTCCCCTGATGACGGGAATATTAAACCGGATAATAGTTTTAATAGCGTTGTTTTTCCAGCACCATTTGCTCCCACTAAACCGACAATTTGTCCTTTAGGAATTATTAGATCAGTTGGCAACAAAGCTTGTTTAATTTCAAATTTTTTAGAAAAAAAAGTTTTAAAAGAATTTAAAAAACCAGTTTCTTTTTTAAAAGTTTTATAGGAGCGAGATAACTGGGTTGTTTGAATGGCAATTTCGTCCATAACTTTGAGAAATGTTTTATGATTTTTAATAGCAAATCGGCTAGTAGAATAGAGTATTGGTTAAAAAAGATAAAGCTTTGCAACTTTTCTTTTCATTGAAGGCATGAAATAATAGACATATTTTCGATATTTCTTTTCTTTATTAAAGAACGAATGGGAGTAAAAAGTGGTGAAGGAAGCAAACTTCCATCAAACCATTCCCATCCCTCACACTTCTCTGGCTCTAAGAGTTGCAGTTCCCCTTCAAACTGATCAACGATGACAAACAGCGTGACATAATGTTTACTTTCTTCAATGATATCATTAACCCAAGGGCCCATCTGCATGGAAAGAGCTTTTAATCCTGTTTCTTCTAATAATTCTCGGTAAGCACAATCTTCAACAGTTTCTCCAAATTCAAGATGGCCTCCAGCAAATGACCATTCTCCAGAGCCGTGAGCTCCTTTTCTTTTACCCAAAAGTATTTTCCCATCATCGATGACTATAATCCCTACGCCAATCCTTGGCTTTAAGTTTTGATCAACCGTTTTCATACATTCTCCAAAGGGTAGCATTGCTTTTTCAAAACGAGAAGAAGACTTTTAAGATATTTATCAAGGTCCTCAAGCCTCTGCATCTCTTCAATACCGAGCCATTGTATTTGATTAAACTCTTCTTTATCATAGATTAAAGAATCTTCAGGCTTCCATTTTATGGCATACCACAATGAAACATCAGTATGTTGAGTCACATTCCCTACGGTTTCTGTAACCGTCAAAAAAAGAGGTTTTTCAAAAATAAATTCTGTTTCAATTCCCAATTTTTCTTTTGCTTCTCGCTTCACAGTGTCTTTTGGATTTTCGTTTATTTCTACATGCCCTCCTGGAGGAAGCCATAGCTCTGCTTTTTTGTGATCGACCAGTAGTACTTGCGATTGATCGGGGGAAAAAACTAAAAAGTATGAGACCAAATGGATAGGTGGATTTGCCGGTTTTTCAATGCGAAAAATTTCAAGATTTGTTTTAAGCCAATCCATAACATAATTGATGTGTTGCCTTTCAATTTCATCAAGGGGTTGTATCTCTGAAACTAAATCGCGAATTTCATTTCTGATATTCATATTGTTTCCTGATTTGCGCACCAACAATCGGTTAAATGGTCATCTACAAGACCAACAGCTTGCATAAATGCATACATGATTGTAGAGCCTACAAACGACATGCCTCTTTTTTTAAGATCTTTTGAAAGAGCATCGCTGATGGGCGTCGATACGGGAATATCTTTTAGAGATTTTCTTCGCGTGACTATTGGTTTATTATCCACAAAATTCCATAGGTAGTTGGAGAATGAACCAAAATCTTTCTGAATCTGTAAAAATACTGAAGCATTCTGGCGAGCAGCATAAATTTTCAATCGATTTCGAATAATTCCTTGATTTTCAAGAAGTTCATTTAATTCATCATCTGTCATCCGAGCGACTTTGAAAGGATCAAAATGGTAAAAGGCTTTTCGATACTCCTCTCGCCTTTTGAGAATTGTCTCCCAGCTTAAGCCTGCCTGAGATCCTTCAAGGATAAGCATTTCAAATAAGTGTCTGTCGTCATAAACCGGAATCCCCCATTCATTGTCATGATAGTCTGCGTAGAATTCTTTGCCGGGCGCTGATCCAAAACATCTTTTCTTATTGTCTTTCATGTTTTAAAAGCCACTCCTTCCTTTTAATCCCACCGCCATAGCCTCCAAGTTCCCCATTGCTATTGATCACCCGGTGGCATGGGATCACAATTGCGAATTGATTTGCTCCGTTAGCGAGGGCAACAGCGCGGAATGCCGACGGTTTTTCAATTGCTTTAGCAATTTCGGCATATGACCTAGTTTCCCCTCGAGGTATTTTTTGTAATTCTTCCCACACTCTTTTTTGAAATGGAGAGCCAATGAGGAAAAGGGGTGTTGTAAATTCAGGGGATTTACCAGAAAAATAATCTTTAAGCTCCTTTTCTATTTGCTCGATTGGATTGGTTTTGCCCGGGATAATTGGAAGTTTTGTTTTCTTTCTAAGTCGTTCAATTTCTTTTTCTAAACCTCTTCTATCGACAAATTCTAAGAGATAGAGTGCATCATCATTTGCTATTGCGAGCATGGAACCCAAGGGAGTGTCGATCCAAGCGGCTTTCAAAACTTCTTGTGTCGCACTTTTTGATGGAGGAGATCCCATAATGCGTGAAAAGGCGTCTCTAAAGCCGCTGCCGGATTCATAACCGCTAGAAAGCTGAGCTTCTATCACAGCTTCTCCTCCCCTGATTTGTTTCATCGCTAGACCCATTCTTCTAGCTCTTGCATAGGCAATAAAGGTCATTCCAAAGCGCTTTTTAAATTGTCGCCGCGCTGTGGATGTATCTATTGAAAGATGTCTAAAATCGCCATCTTTCCAATGTTTTTCTGGATTATTTTCCACTGCTTCAACCAGAGTTTGCACAAGTTTGGAGACAACATTGGGATGAGAAAGGGGGTTACATCGTTTACATGGTCTATACGAAGCCAATAGGGCCTCTTGAACGCTCTCAAAAAACTCGCAATTTTCTATCTTCGGTTTTCTCGCAGAACAAGTAGGCCTGCAGAAAACTCCAGTTGTTCTAACTCCCACAAAAAACAGTCCTTCATAGGTTTTATCTTTATTTAATAGGGCTTGATAATATTCTTTTTTGGTTTTATCAGTAAGCACAGATTCTGCTCCTTTTTCACCCCATTTTATTGCATGCAAAATTTATCTGCCGCCGAATTTCAGGCATTGATTTTTTAAAATTTCTTTTTTCTATAGTCTGCAAGAGACAATAAACTTGCTACTGATCTATCTTTTTTTTAAAAATTTCAAGCTGCTGTTTACGAATCACTAGTTTCGGATCTTTCAAGACAATCTGTTCACCTTTAGAAAGATATGTTTTTGCTTGTTCATTTTTCTGATCACTAATCAAAATCTTAGCTAAACGAAGATAGGCGCCAGAGATCCAAACATTAATTTTAAATGCGTCTTCCTTATCTTGGTGAGTTTGAATTTGTTGAACACCTTCTAGTATCACTCTTTCACCTTCTTCCTTTCTGCCGTTTTTATAAATCGCCTCTCCCAAGTGGGCTAACCAATCACCTTTTTCGGCATTGTCCTGAGGATATAGATCAACAGCCTGTTTAAATTCAATTTCTGCACATTTGAAGTCTTTTAAAAAAATACAGGATTTTCCAAATAGGAAGTGTATCAAGTAATCACTATCATGAATATTATGTTCTTGGGCTATCGTTAGCATGGATTCAGCTTCTTTTCTTGCTAAAATGGCGTACACTTTGTCTTCTTCATGATTAAAGAGATGCTGCCAAGAAACTAAGCGACCAGATAACACCCCCAAAACACCATTGTAATCATGTCTTTTCTGAAAACTGACAAGAGCATGATTGTACAAATTTAAAGCATCAAGTGTTTTGCCTTCTTCTCTCAAAATATCTGCTTGTTCACGAAGTATTTCAGCAGAGTCTGCCATGCATACAGCATTCAAGATTGTCAAAGTCATAGCAATTCCTATAATGTTTTTTTTGATCATACTGTTAAGATTTACCTATAGGGGTTAGTGTTGCGACTGCAAAAACGGTGCGCTAAATAGTTTATCTTATCATTGAAACAAAATCCAATAGTATTTTAGCCATAAAGGCCTGAACATGATGCTCAAAGCAGCCGCTCTAGGCTTAAACTAGCCGAGGATATTTATAAAGAATGGAAACGTAAAGAAGGTAAAAATTCAGATGATATGATCCATATCTTGTCATTTTCCTTTCAAAAGCGATATTTTTGAAAAACCCAATAAGCCCAACTTTCGCGCTCATTTTGGTATTCAGCCAAATAACTCCATGTTTTATGCGGGCTGCCTTGAATAATAATGATTTTCATTGGGCCTTAGACCCAATTGGCTGGGTAACGATTCTGCTCTTCATTTTGGGTGCTCTTGCATTATTCAAAAAAACTAGCGCGTTAAAAAAAATCAAAGAACAGTCTCAAGAAATTTCCAAGTAGGGTTGTGATATTGCTCACAAATCGGCGATATCGATGATACGGTAAAAATAGCGACTGCTTAATAGAGCGTCGGAGACTGGACCTAAATGAAGCAAAACAGGCGAAATCCCAAAGCCTTTTGGATAGCTAAGAGAAGCTATTTTGGTTTTCATTGCATCGATCACTTCAAGCCCCAATTCACGACGGCGCATTTTGACTTCACAGACAAAAAGAGTATTGGAATGCATTTGAATCATATAATCAATTTGGCACCCTTTTTTGCGACCTGAGATTTTTTGAAAATAGGGATTATCTATAACAACATCTTGAGCGTGAATTCCAAGTGCCTGGTAAAGAAGAGATCTATTTTTTAGCAAAAGGTTTTCAAGTTGGAAGCCGAGCATAGGTTCCCATCCAGGCAAACTAGAAAGTGGAACTTCTAAAAACGACCCTTGATCAATTTTCGTAAGGTTGGGTTCAATATAATGGATATAGAAGCGAAGATAATTGTCGGAAAGCCGATACAGGGTCAGTTTTCCAGGCTTTCCTGTTTTTAAAGACCAGTCTGGATGTCTGCTGACAAATCCACAGATTTCAAGGGCTTTAATGTGATGGCTTAATGTACCGCTTGGCGAATAAGCCATTGTCTTTTGAAGAGTAACTCGATCTTTCATGCCCTGGCTTAGGATTGTAATGATCTTTTTATATATCTCTCCTCTAGAACTGAAAAGATCATTAAAAATCCGATCAAATTCATGCACCAAAAGGCCATTTTTTTCAAAACAAAGACGTTTAATATTTTCATCAGCGCTTTGATGAGTTTGAATCTGCTCAAGATACCAAGGCACTCCTCCAGTCACACTCAAAATCTTAAAAAAATCGAGATCTGACCCTTTAAAGCCTTGAAGATTCAGTAATTCCCTGCATTGTGGAATCGATAATTCTGTAAGTTCGAGGTAGAGAGAAACCCGACCAAAAAAAGCTGTGCTATTGATGATATTTTTATCAATCCAAGTCGAGATAGAACCGCATAAAATAAGGATAATCGATGGATGGTTTTGCAGGACAAGATCCCACCAAACTTTTAACTTAGAGGTAAAAGTCGGATCTTTTGAACCCATCCACGAAATCTCATCAAAGAGAATTACAGTAGGTTTTGCGGTAAGATGTTTTGATAGATGAGCAAAACCATCACTCCAATCTGTGAAAGTAAAAGGAGGAAGATTGAACAAAGTCGTAAGTTCACGAGCAAAGGCTTCACGCTGATTCTGCGCTGTCACCCCTTTAACTGGAGCCAGCCCACTAAAGGGCAAAAAAACCTTACCTTTTCCGAATTCTTCGGCAAGACGGCTTTTCCCTATTCGACGACGACCTTTAATGACAACAAGACAGGCTCGACCTGACTTTGATAGATCTTCCAGCCTTCGTAACTCGTTATCTCTTCCGACAAATGGTTTCATATAGTCTATGATAAATGAGCATGATGTTTACGTCAATTTATTATGCTCAAAATTGACATTTGTCAGTTTCGAGCATAACATATTCCTTAAGTTGCTGATTATAGGTTAAAAGGAAAAACAAAAATATTCTTTAATTTCAACGTTTCTTGCAAATGCGTTTTAGATTTAGGGCTCTTTCTGCCATAAATTCAGCCCCGACTATCTTACAATCGACAAACTGTACGTCTTGAAAATGACAGGCATCCAACTTGGGAAGGCTCAGATTACAGTTGGTGAAGACGCATGTAGAAAATTTAGCATTGCGAAGAATTGATTCCGAAAAGTCACAGCTCATGAAAGAGCAAGAGTTAAAGACGTATCCCTCTAAGGATTATTTTGAGAAATTCTCTGATTTGAATATTTTTCTTCGTTGCTTATCACATGGGTCATTGTCACTGATCCTTCATCTGATTAGTAAGGGGCCTCAGGCAGGAAGCCTCCTGATTGCATGTCCCACATGCGTGCATAATGTCCTGCCTTAGCTATTAATTCACTATGGGAGCCTTCTTCTACTACTTTCCCTTGCTCAAAGACCAAGATTCGATCCATTTTAGTAAGCGTTGAAAGTCTATGAGCAATGACGAGAGTGGTTCGATTTTGCATGACGCGCTCTAAACTTTCTTGGATGAATTGTTCTGTGACTGAATCAAGCGACGATGTAGCTTCGTCTAAGATAAGAATAGGAGCACTTGCTAACATAGCACGAGCGATGGCGATCCTTTGTCGTTCCCCTCCCGACAACTTCGTTCCTCGTTCACCAACCAACGATGCATAGCCATTAGGACATTTTCTAATAAATTCGTCACAATGGGCTAATTTTGCAGCTTGGATAATTTCTTCTTGAGATGCTTGAATGTTTCCATACTGTATATTCTCTTCTAAAGTGCGATGAAAAAGAAGAGGATCTTGGGGGATAAGAGCGACCTGCTTATGCAAAGAATCAAGTGTAATCTGGGCAATATCTTGCCCATCAATTAAAATTCTTCCCTTTGTAATTGGATAGAATCTCAAAATAAGGTTTACAAAAGTTGACTTCCCAGCTCCTGAGTAACCTACGAGACCTATTTTCTCTCCTCCTTTGATATGGACATCCTTATTGTCAAATAGCTTTTTTTCTCCATATTGAAAACAAACGTTTTCGAAGATGATTTCTCCTCCTTTTACGATCAAAGGTTGTGAATAAGGAGGATCGATAACATCTTGTGGATCATTCATCACAGATAATGCTTGACTAGCAATTCCAAAGGACCTAAAAAATTGAGGCATTAAGTCTCCAGAGATCCATAAAATCATGATAACATTGAAAGTTGTATTAAAGACTTGAATTACCTCACCAGTAGTAATTTTGCTTTGGATCCAATAAAAAATCAGCAGTCCGTTTAATGTAATAATTCCTACGAGAAATAAAAGAGATAGAGAAAAAAGCATTAACGCAACGTAATATTGGGCACGATAATTTTTTTCCTGCTCAATTTTTTGAGAAAAAGCAATTCGTTGATTCTCAAATTTGAAACGAGAAAATCAGAAGCATTGAAGTGATTTGAGTGGTCATATCCCCAATCTTATTAGACAAACTTCCCGCGAAATGTTCATTAAAATATTTAGGTGAATGATGCTGGATATGGTCAAACATGGCCATGCGGATATCAGCTTCCAGTTTAGGAAAGGCTTTGGCTCGTAAAAAATCGCGGCTACGGAAGCAAACCTCTACAAAAAACCATAAACAAACCCCAGACACTAATAGCCACTTTAATGAATCCCAAGCTAATCCTCGGTCCATATCATAATGTGTCAAAGTATCAATAATTAATCGCAAAAGGTAAGGCCAAACCGTAGAGTCAATGGACCAGGTAAGAGATAGCAAATATATAAAAAAGAAACTTATGGGTTGCAAGCGCACAAATTTCCAGATAAAGGAAATTAAGTTTTTAAACGACATGCAAAGCATCTTTTTTACCAATCTTGTTCCGAGATTATACAATAAATTCCGAAGAACTTCATATGTAGAGCGCAGGAAGTGGTGTACACCAGCAAAAAAGAGATAACGAACGAGCAGAATGCAATCCGATGACTGATTGTTGTATGAGATTTCTCTATTGAATTATCCAAATAATGTTTCACTTTGGCCTTTCTTTAATTAGCAAATCAATTCATGGAAGGGCTTTACGCCATGTGCTGGTCTTAAATAAGAGCCGTTCTTGGCATGAACCACAATTGCGTTTAATCGCCCTTCTTCTGTCATCATAATTGCTTCTTTTTTTGAGATCCATTTGCTTTTTTTTGATGTTCCCACAAGAAATTCAGTGATGACGTGTTGCTTATTTACATGAACCCCTAGAACCTCTTTAAGCTGTTTTTCAGGCTTTGCTTCTGTATATTCTTCGCGTCCCTCTATCCACCCTTCATGTTTTTTCATGGCATCAAGCAATTGGATATATTCCTCATCGTTCAGAGAGCGAATCGTGCGGCTCATATCAAATTTGGTGAAAGATTTAATCGTCTTACGGTAGTCAATTACAGCTTTTGTATCTGGTAATCCCTCTCTGACTCCTAAATATGTGCGAACAAATTCATTTAGGGTAGAATCGATGTAAAGGGTGCCTTCTCTCAAACGTCGTATTTGAGCCTTTCTGCCGGTTTCATAGTCAGGATATACTGCGAACCAGAATTCTTTGCCTTCTTCATTAGAAATTTTTCCTGCAAAACCAATTGCACCATTTTTTCTTGCAAAATCGCCCATTACATGATTTCCTGGATTATTATTTCTCCAAGAGCGCGTACTGGCTTCTCGAATAGGCTGACCTTCATAAGCCTTCCAAAATCGTTTTAACTGATTTCCATCATTATCTGTATAAATAACAGAGTTTTCCGATCCTCCCTCAGCTTTGATCCATTTATTGTTGTAGGTCTTCATGTATTTCCTTTGCTTCTAATGTTGCAGCTGTATGGATATGCGAAATCAATGTTCCCAAATATCCCTGCACAATGACTTGTTTATTTAAAAATGGAAGGGGACTTTCTTCGTCTCCAACAGCAATCAACTGAATCCATCCATTTTTATCCGAGTGATATAAATCTTCTGTGAGATAGTTGGATTCAATGAGCTGTCGAATTTCTAGAGCAGGCACTTCCAATATCCATCGAGTTTCAGGCATATCGCCATCTTCAATGCTTTCATAATTAGGCGTTCCGGGAAATGTATGACGGATGAGCTTGGCTCTTATTGTGATATAGGGTAGAGGAATCGTTCGGTCATCATCCACTGGATGGACATAGTTTGTAGGATAGACAATTTCTTCCCGATCAAGGTTGTGAGAGAGCAGGTATATTGGAGAGAAGAAAGTGATAATAGCTTGCAATGCAAGAAAAATTCTTAAATACATAATTTTAAACCAGTTGATGAATCATAATAAACGAATACAGCAATTTATTCTAGTGGATAAATAAATTTATGGAAGAGCTTGACACTCACGTATACGTTATTCCATGTAATGAAGCCATCCTTACCAAGAATAAGTCCTCCTCTAATTTTTTTAGATAAATGACGCGCTTAATAAAAATCTTTACTTCAAACAGGATCTATGAGAGTATCTTTTATTTCCATCATTTGAATTCATGGGGAATTGCAATGTCGTTTTCTTTTGTAAATTTTCATTCTTTTACACCGCATCATTCTGTGGAATGTTCTCTTTGTCTAGAAATTTGTGATGGAAAATTTTTTTCAAAAAGAGTTGTAGCACACACGTCAACAAATTCTAATATTACTCATTGTTTTCACTCGCATTGTCTTAGAGATTGGGTGGAAATACGGCAAGGTGAAGCTACATGTCCCCTTTGCAAGATGACAATTATTATCAAAAGAAATACAACATTTACAAATAGAATTGTTGATGTTTTTAACAGTATTAATTATTCAAATCTATTAAATGAACGTATTTTAGTGATGGCATTACAGACTCCAGGACGATTTATGGTAACCCATACCTCACAAAATAATTAATAAATATCTTTTATATTAGCTAATTTAATTTTTAAATTTTTTAGTTTGAAATACAGAAATGAATAATGACGAAATGTGGTATGTACTAAAAAGAGCCATTCTTGAAGTACTGCCTGAATATGCCGATAGGGAAATTGGATTTGATGAAAGCTTGAAAGCTTTAGGGGCTAACTCCGTCGATCGCGCGGAAATTTTAATGGTGACTATGGAGTCATTAGGACTCAAAGTTCCAATGGTTGAATTTTCCAGTGCAACAAATATAGGCGAATTAATTGCAATTCTGCATCTTCACACCATAAAGGCACGGTCATCTCTGGAACAAAAGCCTTAGTATAAGGTATAGTAAAATATGTCAGTTGGAATCGAGTCGATTAATGTGTATGTAGGGCAAGCCTCATTGAGCATACGCACTTTGTTTGAAAGGCGCTTTCTAGATCTTTCCCGTTTCGATAACCTGATGATGGAGAAAAAATCGGTTAGCCTTCCTTGTGAAGATCCTGTGACCAATGCTGTTAATGCCGCTAAACCCATTATCGATCCCTTATCGGATCATGATCGGAACAAAATAGAGCTACTCATTACATCGACTGAATCTGGCCTTGATTTTGGAAAATCATTAAGCACATATATTCATGACTATTTAGGGCTAAATCGCAA
Organism: Parachlamydiaceae bacterium; assembly: GCA_025451995.1. Classification (GTDB taxonomy): domain Bacteria; phylum Chlamydiota; class Chlamydiia; order Chlamydiales; family Parachlamydiaceae; genus JANWJE01. The sequence continues at coordinate 21,516 of JANWJE010000138.1, forward strand.
ATGCCGATTATTTGAAGTTAAGCAAGCATGCTACGGGGGAACTGCCGCTTTGCAAATGGCTGCTAACTTCATCATGTCCAATGCCTCACCAGGTGCAAAAGCTTTAGTAGTAGCAACGGATGCCGCTCGCGCTGCAGCTAAAATGACCTATGCTGAACCCTCACAAGGTGTTGCTGCTGTAGCGATGCTTGTGAGCCAAACACCCGATGTTTTTGCACTAGATTTTGGTGCAAATGGATATCATAGCTATGAAGTTATGGATACTTGCCGCCCTGAACCGGATATTGAGACAGGTGATGCTGACTTATCACTCCTTTCCTATTTGGATTGTTTAGAAGCCAGCTTCAGATCGTATAGTGAACGGGTAGTGGGAGCAGACTTCCAAGAGACATTCGACTACTTAGCTTTTCATACACCCTTTGGAGGAATGGTCAAAGGAGCTCATCGCAATATGATGCGCAAATTCAAACGCTCCCCCCCAGAGTTAATTCAAACTGATTTTGAAAAACGGGCTTGGCCATCTCTGCAATATTGCTGTCAAGTCGGCAATGTTTATTCTGCTACACTATACTTAGCCCTCTGCAGCCTGATAGACCATGCAGATGTCGCGATGCCCAGGCGTGTAGGCCTCTATTCCTATGGATCAGGATGTTCTTCAGAATTTTATAGCGGTGTGATTACACAAACAAGTCAAAGAAAATTAGCTTTATTAGGAATCCGCAAAGCTTTAGATAGACGCCATGCTTTAACCATGGAAGAATACGACCGGCTTCTTGATTTAAATGCTGAATGGAAATTTGGTATCAAAGATAAAATGATGAATTTATCTGATTTTTCATCAATTTATGATAAACAATTAGCGGGAAAGAAATTTCTCATTTTGAAAGAAGTGAATAATTACCACCGAAAATATGAGTGGAGTTAGTTGTGAATCAAGTTATTAAGCTTCATTTTCCTGTACCTTCCATTGCTGTTGTCGTCCTTGAAGATCGGGCGAGCAGCAACACTTTTTCCAGAGAATTCATTGCGGGGTTGACGGATGTTTTTTACCAAATTCGCCAAAATGAAAGACTCAAAGCAGTAGTCATTCACGGTTATGATAATTATTTTTGTTGCGGTGGAACGAAAGAAGAGCTTCTCAATATCTATTTGGGGAAAATCACTTTCGCCGATCTACCATTTTACCGACTTCTCCTCGACTGTGAAATTCCAACAATCGCAGCGATGCAAGGACATGCATTAGGAGGGGGTCTCGCTTTTGGGTGTTATGCTGACTGGATCATTCTCGGAGAAGAATCCCTCTATAGCGCCAATTTTATGAAGTATGGCTTCACACCCGGAATGGGAGCGACATACATGATAGCCAAAAAATTTGGAGAACCTTTAGCACATGAGATGCTATATAGCGCGCAAAGTTACAATGGAAAAACCTTAAAAGCTCGAGGAGCTCTCGTCAACGTCGTTGAGAGAAAAGCTGTGATCCAAACAGCGATGAATCTTGCAACTGAGCTAGCTGATAAACCCAGAAATTCATTGATAATTTTGAAACAACATTTAACTCAAAAAATAAAACAGGAATTGCCTCAAATCATTGAACAGGAATTAGCGATGCACCGCATCACTTTTTCCGTGCCGGAAGTAAAAGAAAGAATCGAAGCCCTTTTTGGGAGATAGCTCAGATATTCTCTCCGTTTTCCCAAGGAAACGTCTGCTTTTCAATGAAGTTTTTAATGTTAGCCCTTACTTGAGGTTTCATCATCAGCCTGTCAAGCTCAGAAATAGCTTCTGCCTCCATTGCATCTGTGATGATCCACATTTTGCGAAAATAAGCCTTGAGATCATGGGTTGTTTCCTCATGAATTCTCTTGAGGCGCAACGTAATTTGACGCAAACTTTCATGTGGTTGTTCTGTTAACTTATCGATGAGTCCGATTCGATGTGCTTCCGAAGCATTGAGGGTTTCTGTTGTCAAAGTCATGAAGTAAGCCTTTTGATATCCAATGCGGCGAATAAGAAATGGTGTCACACATGCTGGCAAAAGTCCCCATAAAGCCTCTGATAAGCAAAATTGTGCTTGCTGATTTCCTATCACAATGTCACTTGCAGCGGCAATTCCAACGCCTCCAGCGAGCACTTGACCTTCGACTAATGAGATAACAATTTTAGGGGTAGTTGTAAAACGTCTGAGTAACTCCATATATTTTTTGGAGAATAGGGAGCTTGTGGTTGTTGAAGAATTCATTTGAATGACTTCGTTGAAATCCATTCCTGTACAGAAAAAACCGCTTTCCCCTTGTAAGACGATGCATCTGCATATCGGATCCCTTTCGGCTTGATCGAGTAAATGATGTAAATCCAGGACTAATTGCGCATTGATGCTATTGCGCTGCTTCGGCCTATGTATCGTGACGGTCAACCCGTGCGTAGCTTTCTCTATTAAAAGCGTATCCATTGACTGATCTATCCCTTACTGAAAATAATGCTACTATTAATGCCGCCAAATCCAAATGAATTGCTCATTGCAGCATCGATCGTAGCCCTCTCTTTCTGTTTCCCTGCAAAACGGTACGTATCATCGATCGGATGATCTAAATTTATATTAGGATGGACAAACCCTTCTTTCATCTGTATGAGAGTCGCTATGGCTTCTATAATTCCTGCTGACCATAAGCAATGACCGACTAAACTTTTTGTGGAATTGATCCAAATATTTGAAAGATGTTCTCCAAAAACATTGCGAATGGCTGCTAATTCGGTCTTGTCGCCTAAAGGGGAAGATGATCCATGGGCATTGATATATTGAATATCACATGGTTTCTTAGTAGACCTATCAAGGGCTTGTTGCATGGCTTTTGCCTCCCCTAACCTATTTGGTGTTGAGGAATGGCTAGCATCAAGAGTCATACCCGCTCCTGCAATTTCACCATAAGATGGAACGAGCTCTTCTTTTGCTTTTATTCTTGATTCTAAAATTAAACATCCGCTTGCCTGCCCCCAAATAAATCCACTATGATCGCAATCAAAAGGACGGCATATTTTTTCTGGTTCTTTTTGAAATAACCCAGAAGTACTAAGAGCTCCAATGTTGCAAAATCCTTGAAGTTCAAGTGGGGAAAGATCAGCTGCAGCACCTATTACCATGCAGATATCCACGAGGCCTTGTTGAATAAGCCGATGCCCATGCAACAGGGCGATATTACCACTCGCAGATGCTCCCCCAACGGTAAAACCTTCTCCTTCAATATGAAAAATCTCACTTAAGATCCCTATCTGATTGGTGTCCATAAATTGCAAAGCATAAGAAGGAGAAAAATAATGAGGATTCTTTTTGAAAGTTGAATATTGATTGTAAGTATATCCTTGAGTTGTATTTTGTCCTGCAACAACAAGTCCGATACGAGAGCTGTCTTTAGCTCGTCGATGAAGGCCGGCTTCGTACCATGCTTCCAATGCTGCAATAATGGACGCTTGGATCGAAATTGTTGCGCGCCTGCCCATCTTTTGGGCCGCAGCTAATAAAGAAGGCGGCAGATCGTGAGAAAAGACTATTGTATTAAAGTCGAAATTTTTAAGTTCTGCTGCTGCCAAAGAAAAGGAAAGCTCAGGGAAACGCGAAGATGCGGCAATCCCCGAACGGCCTTCGATTAAAGCTTTGGTAAAAACAGAAAGACCTTGACCCAATGAGCTGAAAACACCCATACCTGAGACGATTACTTTATTGGGCAAACAGACCTCTGCATATATCTCTCTCTTAAGCTTGTAAAAGGCTAATATAAAAGCGACTTTCTGACTAGAAGAAATATTATTAATATGTTAATGTTCTTCACCTTGAGTAATTATAGCGGATGTCAATAGATGACCACATACATTTTTCCCGGGCAAGGATCGCAATCCAAAGGGATGGGCGGCAGCCTTTTTTCAGAGTTTCCTGAGTTCACCAAGAAAGCAGATGATATATTGGGCTATTCCATTCAATCCCTTTGCCTGGATGACCCCCTGCAACAGCTTGGAAAAACGCAATATACACAACCTGCTCTCTATGTCGTAAATGCATTGACTTATTTTAAAAAAAAACGAGAAAACTCAAAAGAACCTTCTTTTGTTCTAGGTCATAGCTTGGGGGAATATAGCGCTCTTTTGGCATCGGGAGTTTTCGACTTTGAAACGGGATTAAGACTTGTAAAAAAGCGAGGCGAATTGATGAGCAGATCATCAGGGGGTGCCATGGCTGCGATTATCGGTTTGAAGGCAGAAAACATTCAGGCAATTTTAGATAATAACCATCTAACCAATGTTTCGATTGCTAATCACAATACTCGCACACAGATTGTAATATCTGGATTAAAAGAAGATGTATTGCGGGCTCAGGGTTTGTGTGAACAAGCTGGAGCAATGCTCGTTGTTCCCTTGAATGTAAGCGGGGCTTTCCATTCCCCTTATATGAGCAATGCTCAAGAAGAATTCGAACTTTTCTTGAAAAATACTGCCGTTTTTAGGTTTAATCCCCCCTCGATTCCAACGATTTCTAATTATACAGCACGACCTTATAAGGCTGAAAATATTCTTGAAAATATTTCTAAACAGATCACACATCCGGTTCGCTGGACAGAATCAGTTGTTTATCTATTGGAAACTGGCGAACAAGAATTTATAGAAATAGGACCGGGTGTTGTGTTGACGGGTCTTGTGAATCGCATTAAAAATGGATCGTGACTTTCAAGATTTATCCTACACATCAACTTTCCTGCTGCAACGGCACGATAAACAGTATGCTGCATCTCTTTGCATCAGCCGATTGTCTTTAAACTCTCTTAAAGTTAATGCACCTGACTACCTGCATGTTAAAGAGCAACCCTATTTTACATCGCTTCAATATTCCAAAAGACAGCATAGCTATTTGCTCGGTCGCTTTTGTGCAAAACATGCTATCAGCAATTATTTGCAAAATGAGAGTCTGTCATGCATATTGATTGAAAATGGAGTTTTTAATCAGCCTATAGTCTATCACCCACTCCCTACGGATGTCCAAATCACTATCAGCCATACGGATTCAATAGGGGCAGCCCTTGCTTTCCCTAATTCTCATCCTATGGGGATTGATGTGGAAATGATTAACGAAACTCATGTGATGACTATAAAAACCCAACTTACCTCAATTGAACAACAAAAAGCGGCACTATTCTCCAAGAATGAACCTTGGATATGTACCCTGATGTGGACTGCAAAAGAAGCTTTGTCAAAGGCCTTAAAATCCGGATTTATGATTTCCTTTGATTTGTTTGAGATAGAGGAAATGCAACAAAAAGCGAATTATGTTGAAAGCTCTTTCAAGCATTTTCAACAATTTAGAGCCATTTCTTTCCCTTTGGCAGAAACTATCTGTTCTGTAGTTTATCCTGCTGGCACCCATTTGCTTCTCGATATTGAAGCTTTGCAAACAAAGCTCGCTTCATGAAAAAACCCACTGTCTTTATGTTTTCAGGTCAAGGCTCTCACTATTATCAGATGGGACGAGAGCTGTATGATCAGGAACCTGTCTTTAGGAAAAAGCTGCAAGTTTCCGAAGCGATATTTAGAGACCTCACATGTTTATCGATTTTAGATCATCTTTATAACGATCAATTTAAAAAAAGCGACTCTTTTAATCGAACCTTATTGACCCATTCATCCATATTTATGGTTGAATATGCTTTAGCCTGTCTGCTATTAGAACAAGGAATTGTACCCGACTATGTTTTAGGGGCAAGTTTAGGAGAGTTTTGCGCTGCAGTGATAGCGGGGGTTTTGACATTTGAGGAAGCTTTTCAATCCGTTATTGTTCAAGCGCAAATGCTGGAAGCCTATTGTCCGCCTGGAGCGATGATAGCCATCCTTCATCCACATAGTCTGTATCATGAATCTCAATTAATAAGAGAACAAAGCGAGCTGGCTGCCATCAATTTCCACTCCCATTTTGTGATTTCAGGTCAAATCGATCAACTTAAACAAATTGAAGTCCTTTTAGATAAATTAGAAATCACTTTCCATAATCTGGCTATAACATGTGGTTTTCATTCAACACTGATTGATGGTGCAGCGCAGCCTTATCTTCAATTCATCAATCGATTGCCATTAAGAACCCCTCGCATCCCTTTTGTTTCTTGCGGCAATGATACGCCTTTTACTCCTATTCATCCCAACCAATTTTGGAATGCCGTTAGAAAGCCGATTTATTTTCAAAATATGATTGAGGCATTGGAAAGAGAAAATAATTATACTTATATAGACCTTGGCCCTTCAGGTACCCTCGCCACTTTTGTCAAATACAATCTAAAGAAAGAATCATCTTCCAAAATACATACCGTCTTAACACCCACACGTTTTTCACCCTATCCCTAAAGTTCTTTCTAATTTTTCTTTATCGCCCGAAACAACCAATACATTTGCTAATCCAGATGTTAAGCAAGATTGAAAACTTGCAAGACCTTGTTCTGTATCTAACAAACCAAATCCGCTATAGTCCTGATATACCTTCATTGCCTCTGGCGGCATTTTCATCCCCCCTTCTTTCCAATAAGGCCATTGTATGGAGAGACTTAATCCGCGACGTAATCCTTGTTGAACTTGGTCTGCTCGCCAATGCATGTATTCATCCATAAATCTATTGCTAAAAGCATAACTCCCTACTCCAAAATCTCCGAGTTCAGATGCAATGGAAGAAAACGTTACAAAAAAATCTAAAGGATAGGCTTGAGTCACTTCATCGAGATGGATTGTTCCGTCAACTTTCACTTCGCACGCGCGGAGAAAATCTGCGTTCTTTACAACATTAGCGCTGTGAGGACTCATCATGCCCGCTGCATGAATAACACCTTGAATTTGCCCCACCTGATTGATCATATGAGTCAAAGCAATTTCTAAAGCAATTTGATCGGTTCCAAGTTCTATGGAGATATAATAAGCTTCTCCATCCAGTCTTTTCAATTCAGCCAAGAATGCTTTTTTTTCGCTATCTAAAGGAGAGCGGCCTAAAAGTATGATTGTTGCTTGATAGTGTTTGGAGAGAAAGCGAGCAAAGTGTTTGCCCAAACCTCCGCAACCTCCGGTGATAAGATAGATGCCTCGCTGACGAAATGGCAAGGACTGAAATTGAATCTGATTATCAGGAGGTGAAATTTCAGTCAAGCGTCTCACTAAGCGTTGTCCCGATTTTGCATAATATACAGACTTATCTTGACGATGATCAAGTTCATTTTGGAGTCGATCCATCCAGTTTGACCGGCTAACGTTTTCCGGATGGACTCCCATAACTGTCATAGTAAGATTGGGTGAAAGTAGCTTTACGGCACGGCTCAAACTCGCAAGAGCAGTATAATGAGGTTGAATTGCCCGTGAAGTTGCTTCGTAGACCATGACGTAATGGAGTGGTTTTTCAGGAGCGGTGCTTTGCCAAGTTTTGAAAAATTGCAACCAATCTAAAAGACTCTTTTTCTGATCGAACCCTATCGAAGGAAGAACTTGCAAGATGGTATCTGGCCAAGCTTTATTTCCATTTGAAGAGATATCAGAAATAACTGAAGATGAGAAAGGGTCATGTGGTTCGCTCAACACCAGTAATTGACAAAGGTGATCAGAGGCTTTTTTTGTCGAAGCCAAGCTTTCTTCTATCCATAGAGATTGATAATAATAACATTCATCTTTGGCTTCTTCCTTTCTAAAAGGGAGAGCTTTAAATCCGCGAAATGACGCGCAGAGTTCGCCTTCCTCTGTTAAAATGTCAACATCAATCACATGATGTTGGATCTCACGTTCATTCGAGGATGCTAAGCGAGCATAAGAATAAACCGTGGGGGGCAATTCGCGATGTATCTCTAATAACTCCAAATAAAATGGAACGTGTAAAACAGAAGATCGAACAATTTGATGTTGGATAGCAAACATTGCGCGCAGAGCACCATCCAGCAACATGGGGTGCAGCACATATTGAGAAGCATTTTCTTGGTAAGGCAGTAAACTGATGAGCGCCAATCCCTCGTTTGCATTGCCATATAATGCTTGGGTCACTTGAAAGCTTTCCCCGTAGTCATAGCCTATCTCTTTTAAACGCGAATACATGCGAGTTTTATCGCACAAGTAGTCGCAGCGTGCAATAATCGTCTTGAAGTCTTCCTCTTGAAGTAAAGGAATAGGAGTGGGATTCGCATAATCAAGCTCTCCTTTCGCATGCAAGAGAACCTGATCATCAACATCCGTAAACACCTGAAATGTTGCTGCTTGTCTATTTTCAGCAGGTAACAATTTAATTCGAACGTCGATGGGCTTCCCTTGACTCACAATAGGTCGTTGCCATATTACATCTTTGAGCTTTGTTACCATTCGTCCTCCAGCCAGGGTCCCGGCTGCACGCGCCATTTCAAGATAAGCCGTACCTGGTAAAATAGCTTCGTCAAAAACCAGGTGGTGGGCAAGGCATACCTCATTTGGTAAAAGTTTTTTTTGAAAAATTTGCGCTTCAAAGGTTGAGATATTTTTATCCAGCAATGGATGCAACATTTCTTGCCTAGAGCTAATAACCTTTGGTAACCAATAGCGCTCCTTTAAGAATGAATAAGTTGGCAGACTCACCTTTTGACGGCTTTCCCCATAGTGTAGAATATTCCAATCAAGCATGTAACCTTTGATATAAAGGTTTGCTAGCACCTCCAAATTTTCTTTATAAGCTGGTAAATTGGATAAATCTAGAGTTTTAAGCTCTTCCAATGTCACTTTCAATATTTTCTTGTAAATTGCTCCATCTTCGTGTGCTTGGTCCCCTTGTCCCCTAAAACAGTCGGGTGGAGTTTGAGTCAGTTCTAGCTGTGCTAAAGCAATTTTGAATTCATCGATATTTGCAGCTACAACTGCGCAGCGGAAGTCAAAATGACTACGCCCTATGTTAAGTGTATAAGCAAGAGATTCTAAAGTGATGTTAGAAGAATCTTTTAAATAAACATGCAAATCAGCGATGTGCTGTTTGAGGGAGGCTTCGTGTTTTGCTGATAAGGTCACAAGATAGTAGGGTTTGGTGTTTCCCCGATGCAATCCCTGTTTCGGTGCTTCTTCAAGAATCAGGTGCGCATTGCTACCGCCTGCTCCGAACGAACTAATCCCCGCTCGAAGCGGATATCCAGCTTTGGGTTGCCAATCTTCTAATTCACGCTGGACATAAAACGGAGTCTCTGCAAAAGGAATATGAGAGTTTAAAGTCTCCGCATGAATAGAAGGAACAAGCTGTTTGTATTTAAACTGCAATAATACTTTAGTTAAAGCCGCAATCCCTGCAGAACTTTCTAAATGTCCCAAGTTGCTTTTAATAGAGCCTATAGGGCAACTTTGCTTTTCTACTCCCTCAAAAGCTTTTTCCAATCCTCTGATTTCAATGGGGTCGCCTAAACTTGTACCCGTTCCGTGAGCTTCCACATAACTGAGACTTTCAGGTCCGATTTGTGCATGCTTAAAAGCATTTTGAATCAGTTCCCCTTGTGCCACAGGGTTAGGAACTGTGTATCCATTGGTTTTCCCTCCATGGTTCACAGAACTTCCCTTGATCACACCATAGATCTCGTCTCTATCGTTCAATGCTCGAGAGAGGGGTTTTAATAAGACTGCTCCCACCCCTTCACCTGGGACATAGCCATCCCCCCCTTCACCAAAACTTTTGCAAAGACCATCAGAAGATAAAAAGCGGCCTTGGCTTAACATTAAATACTTGCTTGGATGCGATGTGATATTTACCCCTCCTGCAAGGGCAGCCTCGCATTCTCCACGTCTGATACTTTCACATGCTAAGTGAATTGCCGTAAGGGAAGATGAGCACATGGTATCGACTGCTAAACTTGGTCCATGAAAGTTTAAAGTATAGGAAACGCGATTTGCTATGGATGCGTAGAAGGAGGTGGGCAAAGCGAGGTCGCCTTGTAGTGAACCATAGAGTTGATAAGGTCCATACATCACTCCGACAAAAACACCTATCTTATTTTTAGTAGTTTGATTTAATACCTCTGGCGTATATCCAGCATCTTCCAAGGTGGCCCACGAAACCTCTAAAAATAAGCGCTCCTGTGGATCCATGAGTTCCGCTTCCCGCGGAGAAATGTTAAAAAATAGAGGGTCAAATTTATCAAAGTCCAGGATAAAGCTTCCTGATTTTCCATAGCTCTTTCCCATTGCGCTTTTATTTACATCATAATAAAGCCGCCAATCCCAACGCTCTTCAGGGATATCTCGAACGGCATTGTGACTTTGTTGTAGATTTTGCCAAAATTCTTGTAAGTTTTTTGCATCTGGGTAGCGTCCGCTCAATCCGATAATAGCAATGTCTTCTGAAGTGCGAATATCTTTCTCTCCCCCTTTTGGTGAGAAAAAGCGATCAGAGGATGTTAATTGATCTTTCATTGGATATTGGGAAATTGTCAGCGGTGGAGACATTTTCTGCATTGTTTCTTTATGAGATTGAACAAAGTAATGAGACAGTTCAGTGATAGTCTGATATTCAAAAAACAATGTCTTCGGCAAAAGACCAAAATCTTTTTCAAGTGCCCGAGTGACATCCAATATCAAAATGGAATCTAAACCATATTGATCAAAAGATGTTTGGATATCAAGCTTATGCTCTGGAAGTTTTAGCTTATTTTGCAGCAGCTTTTTCAGGTAAGTTTGAGCTTGCGTGAGCAGAGTATTCTCTGATGCTTGAATAGTAGGATGTTCTTGGAATAAATCCCCTTGCATCGCTTTAGCATCTTGAACTACCGTTTTTAGGTTCAAACACCCTAGAAAACAATCAGCTTTTCCATATGCCACAATTCCTTGGGGAAAAGATAAGCTTAAAAGCTGTTCAAATGCTTCAAAACCTTTAGCGGTGGGCAAAGGTTTCATTCCAAAATGGTTGTCCATATATTCTTGACTTGCAAAATCGATCTGCATCCCACCTTCCTTCCAAAAGGGCCAATTGATGGAGAGGGTTCTGCCGCTGCGACGATTTTCCTGGACTTGTGCTTGTCGCCAATGTGCAAAGCTGTCTAAAAACGCATTGGCACTCGCATAATCGCTTTGACCTACGTTGCCAAGTATGCTCGATATCGAAGAGAACATCACAAATAGCTCTAGAGGGTCTTCCGCTGTCATGATGTCTAAATGAAGGAGGCCTTCTATCTTCGGTGCTAAAACTGCTCTAAAGTCTTCGAGGGATTTATGTATCAAAAGACTGTCTTTTAAAATCCCTGCGCTATGTATAATGCCATGCAATTTTCCAAAACGAGTCTTCCCTTGGATCAAGATGTTTTGAACAGATGATTTTTGACTGATATCACCAGCAACATACAGCACTTCACTCCCTAATTTTTCTAATTCCTTGATCTGGGCTTTTTTGGAATCATCAAGTAAAGATCGTCCTGTTAAAATGAGTTTAGCCTGATAGCGGGTCGCAAGGTAACGGGCAAAGAGAAACCCCAAACCACCAAGACCCCCAGTAATCAGGTAAGTTCCTTTTTCCCTCAAAGGTAATTTGGCATTTGCCTCGCTTTGCATCGTGATGGGTTGAAAGCGCTCCTCGTATCTTTTGTTTTCTTTGTAGCAAATAACTGTACCTGCTGGAACGGCATACTTTATCTCTTGTAACCAGAGATTTAAGAGATCAGCCTCGGTGTGTTTTGTCTGACATAAGATCAGACGAAAGCGATAGGAAGGGTCTTCCTGCCCTAAACTTTTGAACAATCCTTTTAACATCTCCTCAAAAGGAATGTTTTCTGCTGGAGATCTGCTGATATAATAACCGAAAAGTGTTGAAAATCGCTTGCTTCTTAGAAGCATTTTGGTCAAATTAAATACGTTTTCAATGGGCGAAACGAGGTAGAGAAGATGAGAGATGCTTGCAGGCAATTCAGCTATTTTATCCGCTAATGTTTCATGATCCATGAGATCTTGTTTCGAAAAGCTGATCACCATGCAATTCAACGCCGCTTTTAATTTTTTGCATTCTTCATGTGAAACGTCGACTGTCAAAATGCCTGTCGGGTGTGTGTGTGATTGTTCGTAAGAAGAGAGAGGCAATTCTTCAAAATTCGATTGATAAAGCGAGAGTTTATTGGATTTTAGTTTTACAGCACGCATGCTAAAGCCTTTAAACCGAAGGATGAGGTTGCCTTCTATATCAGTCAGCATCAGCTGGTAGCTAGGCATTTCCTTAGTTCCGCGGGGGTCTCTTTGCACAATGACGTAGGCTTTTTGAGGGAGTTGAGTGACAAACCATTCCATCTCTTCTACGCCAAAAGGCAAATAGGTTTCTCCCTGTGATTCATCAAAACTAAAAGCAACTATCGTTTGCAGGACACTATCAAGAAAACTTGGATGAAAAAGATAGGAGCGATAGTCTTTTGCTTCGAAAACTTCCTGTGGTACCTCGACATAACCAAGCGCTTGTTGACTATCTGATTTCACATATTGCAAACCTTGAAAACTTGGGCCATAATGCATATTCATTGCTCGAAACTTATTGTAGAGCTCTGCATTTGAAAACTTTATTTCCATGAATTGCTGCAACGATTTAATATCCAATGCTTCTGGACTCTCTGGGATTTTACCATACACAATCTCTCCTTGACTGTGTAAGCTATACTCTTCTGCTTCATTGCTATAGATTTCATACTCCATCCTCTCTCCTTTTGGATGAAGAGACAGAGTTATTTTTTTAGAATTTTCACCCACAATCGGTTGTGACCAAATCACATTGTTAAGTCCGCAAACTCCTAAAGATGAATGTGAGGCGAGCGTTCCACCCATACGCGCCATTTCAAGATAACAGACTCCGGGCAAGATTTGTTTTCCATTAATCACATGGTCTCTTAGATAAAAAGCATCTGGCTGAAGAAAGGTTTGATAGCATTGCTTCTCAAGCGTTGAAACGCTACCATCCAATAGTGGATGGAGCTTATCTGCCGGTTGGGGTATCCAATAGCGTTCCTTTAAGAATGGATAGGTAGGTAGACTTATTTTCTGATGGACTTCTCCTCGATGCACCAACTCCCAGTCTATATCAGAGCCTTTTATGTATAAATCCCCTAAAGCTTCCAATTGTTTTTTATATTGATTGCCATCCTGATGAAATGGATTTTTAAATTCTCCTAGGATGCTTTTGTGGGCGCGGTCATGAAAAGACTTATTTTCTAATTTTTTCTTGGCATCTCCTTGAAAATATCCTGGGGGTTTTTCTCGGCTGTGGATTTGTTCCAACTTAATGATTAATTCATCTATTGAGGAAACGACAAGCGCACACCGGTGATTAAAATGACTGCGACCAACGTTGAGAGTATAGGCAATAGCTTCCAAAGAATTTTCTGGATATGTCTTAAGATAAGCATGCAAGTTTAATATGCGCTGATTGAGTGCTTCGTTGTTCTTTGCGGATAAAGTCACAAGATAATAGGGTTTTGCTGCGTTAGATGACAAAACCTGTTCCGGTGCCTCTTCGACAACAATATGGGCATTGGTCCCACTAAATCCAAAAGAGCTAACAGCTGCACGCCTCTGCATCCCACCTTCCGTCGGCCAATCGAGGATGCGTGTATTGATATAGAAGGGACTATTATCTAAAGGAATATTACCATTGAGATCAGTAAAGTTTAAATGCGGGGGGATCTTCTTGTGTTTTAAGGCTAATACAATTTTTATCAAGCTGCTGATCCCCGCGGCAATTGTTGTATGACCAATATTTGTTTTCACTGATCCAATTGCGCAATAACCTGATTTATTCGTATATTGCCGAAATGCACGAGTTAATGCAGATATCTCAATAGGATCACCTAAAGGAGTTCCTGTTCCATGCGTTTCTACGTAAGTGATGGTTTCAGGGTTAATGTTAGCTTTTTTGTAGACTTCCAATTCCAGCTCGGTTTGAGCGTCTGGATTGGGCGCTGTAATTCCATTAGAACTTCCATCTTGATTTATTCCTGAAGCCTTAATGACTCCATAAATGATATTTTTATCTTGAATTGCTTGTTGAAGAGGTTTCAAAACAATAACCCCTACACCTTCACCAAGAGTAATCCCATCGGCTTTCTGATCGAATGTTCGACAGACGCCGGAAGGAGACAACATTCCAACCTTTGTTGTCCTAATGTGCATTTGAGGTGTTAATAGAGTGGATACACCGCCCGCTAAAGCAATATCGCATTGTTTCGTTAGAAGACTTTCACAAGCTAAATTGACAGCGACTAAGGAAGAAGAGCAGGCCGTATCTATTGCTAGACTCGGGCCCTTCAAATTGAGAAAGTAAGAAATCCGAGAGGCTAAAATAGAGGGAGATAATCCCATAAAGGCATAGCTTTCGTTCTGCATATGAACTTTATTTAATAACTCTCCATACTCCCCTATTGTAGCACCTACAAAAACACCACAACGCTTATTTGTCAGCATACGATCGGTGTATCCGGCATCTTCAAGCGCTCTCCAAGCTTCTTCTAAAAACAAGCGTTGCTGGGGATCGATCAGTTCTGCTTCTTTAGGTGAAATATTAAAAAAAAGGGGATCAAATTTATCGATATCTTGAAGGAATGCTCCAACACGGCTATACGTTTTATTTAGTGCCGAAGGATCGGAATCATAATAGTCATTGATATCCCAACGTTCTTTTGGGATTTCATGAACGGATTGAACCCTATTGGCAATGTTTTTCCAAAATATATTTAAATTCTCGGCATCAGGAAAACGGCCCGACATGCCAATAATCGCAATATCGGTATCAGAAGATTTGAACTTAGAAACGGCAGTTGAAGGCGATAAATTGACGCAATCTTTTGAGCCATAATCGCCAACAATCGGGGGCGCCTTCACCTTTTGGGAATGTTTACCCCCGATTGTTAGCGATTCTAACTCAAAATTTTGCATCACTTTATCGCCTTGAACTGCCGTTTCTAGGTTGAATTCGGTGGATTGACTAATATTAGAAGTTAATTGTTGAAGATACTCAGCTATTTTTTCTACCGTGTTATAACTAAAAAAGAATGTTAAGTTGAGTTCAACTTGAAATTGCTTGGACAAAAGTGTTTGGAGTTCAAGTAAATTCAATGAATCAAAGCCCAAATCTCTTAAAGCAGTTTGGGGTGTATAATGAGTAAAATGCTCCCCTCTCATCAACTTCATTACAGACTCTTCAACTTTGGCAATAGTTTGTTCTAACGAAGCAACCGGATTCATAGGCTTATGAATGTGTGATTGATTGGGTAGGGCAATATCTTGCAAATCATAATCAATAAAGATTTCGTAATGATCCTTACCTTCGTCATCTTGCTTCTTTTGCAAAATAGCGCCATTTTGGCAGAAAAATCTCACTTCGGGGTCCAGCGGTAATCCACTCGCGTCAACAGTATGAACATAAGACTGTTTACTCAGAACATTACAGGGGATTGTTCCTCTTACCTTTGTAGTTCCAGCTCGCAATCCACTATATTGGATGACAAATTCTAAGAGAGTGCGAGCAATACCCAGCTGACGTTTGGTAGCCAATACATTCAATGAAGAGATTAAAATCACAGTACCTTGCGGATCATGCTCTTGCGATAAAATCCGTTTTGTATAAATGGCTGCGCAAATCTCTCCGTCTCTTGTCAGTACACATTGACCTTGGGGAAATTCATGTATATACCACTGGATTTCCTCTTCGCTTAAGGAGCCGATTTCACATAAAGATTTCATATCTGCCAGTTGAGCACAGCGAATATGATAAGGCTGAGGCTTAAACCAATTTAAAGTAATTCGTGCAAATGGCAAAATGCGCGGGTATTTATGCGAGAATTGAGGAATCGGCAAGAGTCCAGCTTCACTTGCAGCAATTAAGAAATACTCCGGTTCAACAAGGGATTGCTTTGACAAGGAATGATAAGCATCAAAATGTAAGTTTTCACATCGGTTCAAAAAATTGTAAACTGTTTGAGGCGGCAAGCAATGCACTTCCAGTATCATAATGCCATGTCTGCCAATGATCTTAGCCCAGCGTTGAAAATGTTCAACCAAACTTTGTATCATTTCGCATGGCGGAATCAATTGTCCCACCTCATTAACATAAATTCCTGAAGACATCAACTGACTATATTTCTCTGCATATTCGCGCTGCTGGGGAGCCAGATAAGGGCGATCGTGGTCTAAAAAAGAACGGACATGCAACATTTCATCTGGATCGGAAATATTCATATCAAGCAAATCAGCAAGCAATTTTTCCGGATCGTTGATGTCCCCTTTTAAAGTAAAATGGGGAATTCCATTGAGTGTTTCTTTTGTCACTATCAGGGCTTCTTCATTATAATCGACGCCAATCATGACAAGTGGATAATTCTCTAATTCTAGCCCGCGCCCTGTTTTATTTTTGATATAGTGGTAGATGCGCTTGAGAAGTGTGCCATCTCCACAACCCATATCGATGATATACTTTGGCTGTTCGTCATAGGGGATCCTATTAAAAAGATGTCCTAATGTCTCAGTTAAATCAGCAAAATAATGTTCATGTTGAAATCCGCTCCCAATCACGTTCAATGTACGATCGATATGAGTTTCTTGACCACTCAACTGACGTTGAAAGACGGATGTGGAATCGCCAAACAATAGAGTATCGATACGAGAGAACATGGGGAAATATGACATGAGAGCAGCATTATTG
This sequence comes from Parachlamydiaceae bacterium, assembly GCA_025451995.1. GTDB lineage: Bacteria > Chlamydiota > Chlamydiia > Chlamydiales > Parachlamydiaceae > JANWJE01. The sequence goes on from JANWJE010000138.1 coordinate 38,179, forward strand.
AATATTTTCTCCCATATAAAAGCGCCAATATCGCTGAAATAAAATATTTCAGAAGTACCGCGGATCCATTTTTTTGCCTGCATAAATTGAAAAAGTTCACTACAAACTGTTAAATGGATCTTATCGCTGAAAGTAAACTGATCTCCTCCTTTGCTTACTATTAACTGATGGCGTCTCATGGTCAATAACAGAGGAATGACTAAAAGGCCGTCTAAAAAATCAACGAGCAGTGGATCACTTATAGACCAACGTTGCGTGCTGCAAAGAAGCCAGGGATATAAAGGGGTATTAGAGTTGAAATTGAGCAAATAATCTTCAAATGGGAATTGAAATAATTCCATGATGTCGTCTGGAATAAGTTCATAATTTTTTGATATGAGCCGATACTTTTCTCCATTCGATGGCGCGATCCAATTCATGGAATGCAATAAACGTATGGCAATCTGCAAGTTGCCGCTATTAGCTTTCAAATATTTTGTCATTTGTTCATTGGATAAATCAACTTTTCCATTTTGAAAGAGCTCAAACAATCCATGTTTACGGCAAGACATAATGACTGGAATTGCAAGGTAACCATGAGCATAGCTGTTTAGGAGTTCGAGCATCTTTTAATCCTTATTTCGTTTGAACACACCAAGGGTCCATTGCAAATTAAATTGTCGGTGATCTTTATCCCGATAAAACTGGGGCAAAATAAAATGGTGCATTAGCAACTGAATAATATTCAGGCGGGTTTTTTCATTTTTTATCTCAAAAAGATAATGGCGATGATTGGCAGGTATCGATATCAAATCTAGAGAATCCCGCTCGGTCATAGGCGAATTTATCAAGGTAATATTTCCATTAAAACTTTGGGAAAGAAGATGTGTAATTGTTTCATGAGAAGTGGGCATTTCTAAGATTTGTAATTTAGCTAATGCACTTCCTTCGGCAAATTCTTCCTGTGTGATATGTTTTTTAACCTGATTTATTTTTTCGAACAATTTTTCATCAATTGAACGTATTTTAGAAATAGTAGAATGCTCTAGTTCGTTTTTTAGAAGATTTAATACCATGGTTCTTAGTTTCCGATTGGGATCATGCAACAATTCCGAACCAGGTAAAGCTGGTCCAATATCGGGTGAATTCCACAATAAAAGGCCGCCCTTTTTTAAAACAAAATCAAAATCCTGGATAATGTCGGACAATGTTTTGAGGGGCAATAGATGGAAAACCATTGAAGCGATCAAGAGGTCGATTGATTGTTCAATAAATAGATCTTTTAAAGAGTGAATCTTTCCAGTCTGCAAATCTTTTAAAGAGTAAAATTTAATGAAAGGGTAACTATGCAAAAGTTGGTAACCTTTTGCAAACCAGCTATGGGGGAAATCCAATAAAAACAAATTTATTTTTATATTATTTTCCAAACATATTTTGAAGAAGCCTATTAATTCTAGTTTCTTTATTAATTCAATGACCGCAAAACCTGTGCCAGATCCGAAATCGACTATATGAATGGGTTTTTTAGTGATCAATCTTTCCTGCAATCGATTTTGAAGATCTAAAACAGCCTTATCCAATAAAAAATCGGTAATTTTACGACACCATTCTCTCGGTGTAGCGAATTCTCCATAGAGAAAATGATGCAATGCATCTCCATCTTCTAAATTTTCTAAGTGACTTGGAATCCATTTAACGAGCATCTGCAATCTCCTTAAAGAGCAACGACCCTTGTTTCATTTCTATCTTCAGAAAAATTATTGGTGGTTTTTAGTTGCCTTGCTATATTTTCTATAGAAGGAAATTCCAGTATATGTGCAATTCTTTCTCCAATATCAATTTCAAAAATCTCACTTAATTTATTAAAAAGCTGCGACAACAAAATTGAATCTATCCCTTGTTCAAAAAGCGAATCTTTAAGATCAATTTCTTCAGATTTTAATCCCGCAAATTCTGCAATTTGTTGACGAATGAGGTCCTGTATACCGGCCTCTGGTTGAAAATTCCCATTTGGACTCTGCGAGGCAAAGCCAAATTGAGCATCGCGCATCCGAAAGAGGAAGCCCTTCCCTAATCGGGAAGGGTGACGAGGAGGATCGATTTGGCTAAGCCGCAGCAAGTCCAAATGGGAATTTTCAACCAGAGGCCGGTATAAACCATTTTCTGCATTTTGTGTGGAATTAATCGTTGTTTTCTCTTTCACCCAAAAAGAATTTTTCGCAAAAGGGTAAGTTGGAATTGAAATACGAGATGGCAATGGATATTCGTATAACAATTTCCAATCTACATTTCCCCCATGACTCCAATGATCCGCAATTTCTTCCAATTTGTTTGATGACATCCTATTCGTTTGACCTGTTCGATAGAACTTTTTCAATTGACGCATTAGGGATTCCATATCTTCTGCAGGAAAAGCAACGCGTTCCTCCATCTCTTCTCTTCCAATTTGCAGAGTAAAAGCTAAGGATGCTAAATGAAGAGTGGGGTTTACATGAAGATAGCGGTACAAATTTTTAGCATATCGCTGTAACCGTTCTTTATTGTTTGCAGAAAGGACAAAAATATACTTTTTCATTTTATGAGATGAGTATCCGCCGCCAGTCCGTGGATGCTCTGCCAAAATAAAATGAGCATTGACTCCCCCAAAACCATAATTATGCACACCTGCGTACCGGGTTGTATTTGATTTCCAACTTATCGGATCATGGTTAAATTTAAATGGTGTTTCTTCTAATACAATATGCGGATTTATCTCTAACACCGGAGATGAACTTGGAATCATTCTTTCCTTCAAAGCTAATAAAACTTTAATGATCGATATGACGCCTGATGCAGATTCAAGATGGCCAATGTTTGCTTTTAAATTACCTAGGTAACAACTAGAATCGGCCGATGCTTTTTGCCAAACATGTTTATATGCTTCAAACTCTACCATATCGCCCATCTCTGAACCTGTTGCCTGAGTTTCAATATAATGAATATCCTCAGGGGAGACTTTGGCTTGCTTCAAAGCAGCTTGAATCACTTCGGCCTGGCGCAGCGCATTTGGAGAAGTGATTGTGTGACTATGACCATTATGATTAACGGCAACCCCTTTTATGATCCCGTGAATATTATCTCCATCTTGAATGGCTTGTTTTAATTTTTTCAGTAATAAAACGCCTATCCCCTCACCTTTAATCATGCCATTACCACCTCGAGCAAACGATTGACATTTACCATTTTGGCCCAGAATCCCTAATGTTTTAGTCCCCAAAAATGATTTAGGAGAGAGAAGTAAGCTGATTCCCGCAGCTACAGCCACTTCACATTCACCTAGCCGTATTGTCTGAATGGCTTTTTGAATAGCAATTGAAGAACTTGCACAAGAAGTGTCAATTGTTTCGCTAGGCCCAGTGAAATCAAAATGGTAAGAAACGCGGTTTGCCAACATCGTCCTCGCTGTCCCAGTCACGATTTTGGGATCGAAGATTTCTTTAAAATAATCTTCATAATCGATCAGTTGCGCTCCCACAAAAACGCCAATATTTTTACCAGCCAATTCAGAAGGCTTATACCCCGCATCTTCAAAGCAATGCCAAGTTTCCTCTAATAATATTCGCTGTTGAGGATCCAACAATTCTGCCTCCCTAGGAAGAATTTTGAAAAAATCAGCGTCAAATGTTTCTACTTGAGATATAAAACCACCCCAACAATAGGATTCATCAATCATTTTCTCGTTATAACTTGATAAGCTTTGCCACCATTGTTTGCGTTTCCTGGGAAGTGGTTGAATATTTGTCTGATTTTTCAAAAGATTATTCCAGAATGTAGCTGCATTTGGCGCACCTGGAATTTTGCAACTCATCCCAATGACGGCAATGTCATCAGCAATTCCCGCTAAATCTTCTTTACCCAGGGATGCGTTGCCCCTTTCGGGGCTTCCTTTCCTTAAGCTACCCTCTTCCACCCCATTCTGGGGTTCATGAATTTTTTTAGCGGAAATTGCTGCAATGTCATCCATGCTGATATCCACCTGCGTTTTCTTTTTTTCTGTTATCCCTTGGGAGTGTTGAACATCACTGTTCAATTGTACCGGATAAGCCGTTAATAAATATTCAACAAGTTGATCTAAGGTCAAATAGGTGAAAAATAAAGCAGGTGTTATCTTGAAGGCATACTGGCGATTAATCTTGTCTGCTGCAATCGCAAATAAAATAGAATCAAATCCATATTCGCTGAAATATTCTGAATCTAAAATTTGATTGGGATCCATTTTTATTGTTTCAGCCATTATAACCCGCAATTCCCATGCAATTTTTTGCTTTACATCTACATTGCCAAAATTGCAACATGTGCTGTGCTTCGGATATATTGCTTCATTAGCCAAGATTTTAGACCGATTTCCATAGAATATGAGTAAATTTGGCTTATTTTGCTTCAATGCATATTCTAAGGCTTTCATTCCTTCTTTATGTGTGAGTGGAGATAAACCAGCGTCAATCTGTCGCTGCAAATGAGAGGCTTCAATTTGCATTCCACCTTCAAGCCAATATGGCCAACCAATTGCTATGCTTTTTCCCGGTCTTAGATCCATTCGCTGGATAGCAAATTCATTTAAATACGCATTCGCACCGGCATAATCACATTGACCCACATTTCCCAAATAGCCAACGAGTGCTGAAAATAAGACAAAACAATCCAATGGATGATTATCTAGAACTTTATCTAAATGAATAGCTCCTTTTACTTTGGTTTCAAAAACGGTTTTAAAAGAGGGCCATGTTTTTTTTATCAATAATTGATCTTGAATAATCCCTGCGCAATGAAATACTCCATGGAGAGCCTTCCATGATTGAAGGGCATGAGAAACTAATTTTAATGCGGTGGCTTCTTTTGAAATATCACCCGCTAAATAATGGGTCTCTGCGCCCATCGCATCTAAGATGCGAAGCTTGGATTGAATATCGCTGTTTAAAAGAGATCGGCCCGTTAAGAGTAATTTTGCCTGATAATTTTTAGCTAAATAAGAAGCAACTTGGAAACCTAATTTACCCAATCCGCCTGTAATTAAATAAACGCCTCCCTTGCGGAGCGGGACGTCATTGTTCATCATCGTTTCTTGCTGAATGTCTTCGAATTGCTCTATTTGACGAGCGCAATTTGTATAGCGTACGTGGAAGGTTGAATCTTTTGGCGCATGTAATTCTTGACACACATATTTTGCCAGACGATCATCCTTATCTAAACCGACTATTTTTATTGCAAAATCGGGATATTCTTGCTTCACGCATTTAGCAAATCCAACCAATGCAGAATTCATCAATACATTTTCATTTAAATAAACACTCAACAAACATGGCGCAGAAATTTTTTGTTGGATAATTGTTTGGATTAAGAATAAATGCTGTTGCAGTAAGTTTTCCAATTGAAAATCATCTGGCATAGATACGATCATATGACTGATTGGGATTGCAGCCTTTCTCAAATCTGCAAAAAGTTGCTCATAATCGCTCTTCTCATTCATCCGAATGTAATAAACGTTATCATGCAAAATTTGATATCGATCTCCATTTCGAATATGGACGATCAATGTATCAGTTAAGTGCTGTGTGAGTGCATTTACTAAATGAGTATCATTCGTGAATACACACAAACTGTTGATAGATCCGGTTAATTCAACAGTCTCTTTGAGTGATTGCCCTTGCCAAACAGGGGAAAAATAGTTCAGACTCGTTATTTGGTGTTCTTTTTTAAACCAATACCGGGTCTTTGAAAATGGATATAGGGGTAAACTTACAACTTCCCCTCTAGGATATAATTCCTTCCAATCGATATCAAATCCTTGCTGATAAAGATCTGCCAATAGTTTTAGTTTCTCTTCAAACTCGGCATTTGCTAGGGGTTGTTTCTTGCTTATTTCCTCAATAATACTTTTAATCATTCCTCTAAAAGCGCTGTCGTACCCTTTACCAATATTGGATGCTTCGTTGTGTGATTTTGCCTTTGTTAATTCATGCAACAATTCATCAGCAGATTTTACGACAAAAGCTTTTCTAAATTTGAAATGCGTGCGCTTTACATTTAAAGTATACGCAATATGTTGCAAAGGAATCGCTTTATTATCCGCTAACCATACAATAAAGTCTGTGATCTTTTGCATTAATGATTCAACCTGCCGCGCTGAAAATGTCAGCACATAATGAGATTGATCGTTGACAATAACAGGTTCTTGTTGTGGAGCCTCTTCAAGAATGACATGTGCATTTGAGCCGCCAAATCCAAATGAGCTTATCCCTGCTCTTCTTGGAATGGGATGATGGAAAGAATCAACGAGTTGAGTCCACGGTCTTGTCTCAGACATAAAGTAAAAAGGGCTATTTGTAAGATCAATAGCTGGATTTGGAACTTTAAAGTGTAAATTTGCAGGCAAAGTTTTATGTGATAATGCTAATGTTCCTTTTAATAAACCTGCAATACCTGCCGCTCCTTCAAGGTGGCCAACATGTGTTTTTACAGAACCAATGCCGCAAGGCGATGCTTCGTTGATGGATTTTCCATAAATTTTACAGGAAAGACCAAAGGCTTGTTGTAGCCCATCAATTTCAATAGGATCGCCTAGACTCGTTCCGGTTCCATGAGCTTCGATGTAAGTGATCGTTGTGGGATCAATCGCGGCTTTCTGGTGTGCTCTAACAATAACCTCGCTTTGCGCCACCGGATTTGGAACAGTAAGACCATGAGTTTTTCCTCCGTGGTTCTCGGCAGACCCTTTTATAACAGCATGGATCCTATCATGATCTATCAATGCTCTTGCAAGGGGTTTGAGCAAAAGGGTGATCACTCCTTCTGCACGCACATAACCATTGGCAGAAGCATCAAATGCCTTGCATTTTCCATCAGGGCTTAACATTCCCATTTTGCTGAAAGTGGGATAGCCAAATGAAGGACTCAATAATAAATTTACCCCGCTCACAATTGCCATCTCACATTCTTTACTATTAATGGCGTTGACAGCGCGATGAACAGCTACTAATGAACTTGAGCACGCTGTGTCGATAGGCGCGCAAGGCCCCTTCAAATTAAAAAAATAAGAAATACGATTAGCGGCAATCGATTGAACAATTCCTGATACTGAATGAATACCCGATTCTAAACCAGCTTCCTGCTGCATGAACACATATTCATTTCCCGTTGTCCCAATAAACACTCCGGTTCGCGTATTCGACACATCGCTCAGTTGATAACCTGCATCTTCTAATGTATGCCATACCGATTCTAACAATAGACGCTGTTGCGGATCCATAGCATCCGCTTCCAATGGAGAAATATTAAAAAATGCTGCATCAAATTTATCAACATCAGAAATAAACCCTCCCCAACGAACACCTGGTTGGTCAGCATAAGCCTTCCAATCCCATCGATCGTCTGGGATTTCTGTAATCATATCTTTGCCGTTGATTAAATTTTGCCAAAAGATATCAATATTTGGAGACTGCGGTAATCGTCCTGCGATTCCAATAATAGCAACATCACAGCTTTCAGATGAATTTTTCTCTACATGAAAGTGAGAAACTCCGGCTAATTCTTCCTTACCCTGAGATGCGGGGCGTTCATGAGTTTTTTTAGCGCCTTCAGGATAAGCTTGAATGAAATGTTGAGTTAACTGTTCAAGGTTTTTATAGCGGTAAAAAACTTGAGGGGGGATATGGATTCCATACTTCTTATTAATCTTTAGGGTTAATTCGCTAAAACGAATAGAATCAAATCCAAGATCGCCAAAATTAATAGTGGGATCAATCTCTGCTACTGCAGATGCGAGTATTTCTCCTACAATCTCTTGCATTTCAGCAATGATTGTCTGCGTTCTTATGTCTTGCTGCTTTAGAGGTAACGCGGGCAACGATCCCCGAGCCAGTTTATTTTGGGCAATTGCTACCAGTTGTTTTTTATCCGTCTTACCATTAGGAGAAAGCGGCCATTGGTCAATCTCTATAATATGTTCTGGGATCATATGTTCGGCTAGGCTCTGCATGAGCAGCTGTTTTATATTTACTTGTTCGAGTTGTTTACCTTTTTCTTCAGATAGAATATAAGCAACTAATTGTTTATGTTTTTTTTCATCTTCATATAAAATAACTGCCGCATGATTGCGTGTTAAGATGAGACGCAAATGATGCTCGATTTCCTCAAGTTCAATACGCAGACCCCTTAATTTAACTTGTTGATCCAGCCTTCCAACATATTCTATATTTCCGTCCGGTAAATAGCGCGCTGCATCACCTGTGCGATAGATCACCAGATTTTGTTGCTTCAACTTCTCGTTTTCAGTCGCGAAGGGATTTTTCAAAAACTTTTCATTTGTTAAGTCTGGACGATTGCGATATCCGCGCGCAACGCCAACCCCTCCTATGTAAAGCTCTCCAAAGACTCCGATGGGGACCGGTTGCATGTTTTGATTGAGTATATACAATTGTGTATTAGCAATAGGACGACCGATTGGGATGCTAGATAAATGACTCACCTCTTTACAATGCCAATAACTCACATCGATAGCCGCTTCAGTTGGACCATATAAATTATGCAGTTGTGTCGATTGAAACCGGGTTAGAAATTTTTTTGCTAATTCAACAGGTAAAGCCTCCCCACTGACAAAAACCATTCGTAATGTATGCACAAAAGCATAATCGACAAGCAAAAAAACAGATAACACTGAAGGGACAAAATGGAGTACGGTAATCCCCTGATGCTGAATAATTTTAGTTAATTCCAACACATCTTTGTGGATTTGCGGGGGGGCAATGACCAATTGACTTCCATACAATAATGGCCAGAAAAATTCCCAAACGGATACATCAAAACTCATGGGGGTTTTTTGCAATACTTTATCATGAGAAGTGAGTTGATATTCATGTTGCATCCATTCGATGCGGTTTACTAGGCTGCGGTGTTTATTTTCTACCCCTTTTGGAACGCCAGTGGAACCTGAAGTGTAAATCACATAAATCAAATGATCAGGTGTAGTCAAAGAAATAGGATCAAAATGGGGTTGCTCGCTTAACGCCTCATCCATTTCATCCATGTTGAGAATATGACCTGAATAACCTAAAAATAAATGCTGCCATGTTGCATGTGTCATTAAGATTTTTGATTGACTGTCTCTTAACATGAACTGCAAACGCTCGGAAGGATAATCGCTATCTAAAGGGAGATATGCTCCCCCGGCTTTTAAAATAGCTAATAACCCAATGACGAGATCTAAAGAACGTTCCATACAGATTGCAACAACATCGTCAGGGAGGACGCCTAAATGTTGTAAAAAATGTGCAACCTGATTAGCCCTGAGATTCAATTCTTTATAAGTCATTTTCTGGTCGCCATAAGAGATTGCAACATCTTCTGGCGTCCGCTCAACCTGCTCAACAAATAGTTGGTGCAATGTTTTATTCTCTGAATAGTTTCTTTTGGTTTGATTCCATTGAATCAATAACTGATGTTTTTCCCCATTCGTCAACAATGAAAGATAGCTTACAGGTGTATGTGGTTGTTTGGAAATCTCCTGTAGCAACTGCAAGAAATGCTGCATGATGCGAGTGACAGTGTTTTCTGAAAACAAGCCGGCATCGTATTTTAAAGTTAATTTTAATTGTTTTTCTACTATGATCTCTAAATTTAAATCGTAGGCCGGCCTTCCACTCTCAGCCCAAATCACTTCTGGTTCGGAAGGATTGGGTACTACATTCTGATCTGCAAATTGAATCAAATTAAATAAGACTTGAAAAAGAGGAGGAGTGTGGGGTATCCGCTCAATTTTCAACTCTCTTAATAATGCAGATAATGAAAAAGATTGATGCTTTCGAGCTGCTTCAATCAAGACATGATTCGACTTCATCAACTCTATAAATGTCTGGTTGTCAATAAAGTTTGCTCTCAAAGGTATCGTATGAATAAATAATCCCAACCCATCACGCGTGTCGAAATTGTCCCTGCCAAGATAGGGAACTCCAACAACAATATCTGATGCTCCACTGTAATGAGATAATAACACTTGATATGCTGACAACAAGCAATTAAATAAGGTCACATGTTCTTGCTGTGCCAATTTTTGCAAATGAGCAGTCAATTCAGCCGAAGCCGTCAATCGAATTTCTTCTATATGGGTTTTTCCAGAACGAGGTGCGTTGGTAGGCAGCTGCAAAACATCAGGATTGCTGGAGAACTGCTTTTTCCAAAAGTTCAATGACGCAATTTTTTCTTCATCCCGTTCTAACGATTCTTGCAATAAATGGGTCGAATATTGATAAGCTGCGGGCATGTGACTTTCGCGCAGGAGAGTGTGCAAATCCTTTGTAAATACAAATAATGACCATCCATCCATTATCATATGATGAAAAACAGCAATAAGGACATGTTCTTCCTTACTGAGCTGAACCAATGCTGTATGCATGAGTGGAGATTGTGAAAGGTTGATGGGTTGATTCTTGTATTTTTCAATCAATGCATCCAATTGTTGTTGGCGAATAGTCGGTGTGAGCTTTTCATCTAGGGAAAATATAGGCAAATCGATTTCAACCTGTGGAGAAACTATAATTTGAGGCCTATTTCCTTTTGTATCAATTCTCATTCTCAGTGCATCATGACGATTTAAAATTAATTTTAAAGCCTGTTTAAATAAGTTTGAGTGATAGGATCCTCGAAATTTTAAAGCGACCCCCATGTTATATTCTGCAGAATGGGGGTCAGCCAAAGAGAAAGAATATAATTGACTTTGCATGATCGACAAAGGCAAGGCCTTTGAAGAAGCGATGTTTTCAACAACAGGAATTGTTGATGAATTGTAGGTTGGAACTCCTTCTAATGGAAGTAGCAGTAACTTTTGACAATTTTCTTCTTGATGACGATAAAGATAGTCTGCGATTTCATCCAAAGTTTCGTATTCAAATAGGAGGGTCTTGCTGATTCCTGGAAAATCTTTACTGATTTGCTGATTAATCGTCGCTCTCATAATAGAATCGACACCATAAGCTGTGAATGGGCGGCTTGTTTGGAGCCTTTCCTCAGGAACTTTTGTGATCTTAGCTAAAATTCCTTGCAGATAGTTTCGCACACCGTTTAAGACTAACCCCCGCTTTTCATCGTTTACTGAAATTCTCATTTGCAAAACTCCGTAATCTTTTCAGAAATCTTCTCTAAATTCGCATGATTAAACATTGAATAATGATTGCTATCACTGATTGTAAAATGATGAAACTCAGCACCGATGAGCAGCTTAGGCCAGATTGATTTGTCCATTTTTTTGTTTGGAAAAGTTGTAGGAAGAAGCAAACTCAGTGGATTGGTACCATCTTCTGGTGTTATAAGGGCAACCTTCACATCCTTGGCATCAAATGAAATGCCAAGATAATCTTGAATTGAAAAAATATGGGACATTAATGTCTTTACCCATTCATTGAAAGATTGAAGAGTAGGGAGCGCCATAGCCGTATTTTCTTTAATCCATTCATAGGCAAACTGTGCAATTTGATGATTGCTCATCCCATTCACCCTCTCAAAAAAATCATCTTCAATCATAATATCATTAGTTTTATGGCCAAAAGCTTTAATAGCCCAATTCATCGCAAATAAATATGATAGGATGTTCATATTCACATTCAAGAGAGACTTGAGCTCTTGTTGGGTATCAATATTTATCGCCACTGAAGGGGGATCTATTAAAATTAAATGATTAGGTTTTCTATTTACCTCATTGAGTTGACGGCACACCTCAAAAGCAACCAATCCCCCATATGAAAGTCCCATTAAAGAAAAAACATTTGGAGCTTTAAAATTTTGAGTAATCACAATAGCATCGCGGGCAACTTCTTCAATTCTGACTTTGTGATCTTGTTCAAGAGTTTTGTATTTGATAGCAAATGGAGTATAAGCTGAGGTGGTCTTTAAAATTCTTTTAAAAATATGATGCCCTCCATCACCGCCAGGCAAGCAAAATAAGTTTTCTGATTTCTTTTTTGTTGTGTTAAAATGATAATAATAACAGACAGATTTATCGGGCTCTTGCATTAATTTAACTAATATAACCTTTAAAGCTGCGAATAAATTATCTATGGTTTCTGATTTGAACAAATCCTTTCGATAAATACACCCGAGTATAATCTCCTCGACATCTTCGGCAAGCAAAAATGAGAAGTCCATTAATGGGGTGATATTCTCCATCAGCAATTCTGCATAGTTGAACAACTCAAATTTGTATTGGGAGGATGCTTCATTCTTATCAAATGCAGCTAAATTCAGACTATCTAATAGAATGTTGTAGAAAGGCAGATTCGCATTATTTCTTTTGACCCTCAACTTTTGAGCTAACTTATTAAATGTTATTTTTTGATGAGCAGATGCTTCTGAAAATACTGATTTGACTAAAGCCAACAATTCTCTTCCCGTTGTCATTGATGTCAAACATATACGCAAAGGAATTAAATTGATAAAATCACCAATTTGGTCTTCATATTCAAATCGATGACGTTGATTTGAGGTCGCTCCAACAATCATATCTTTTTCATGCGTCCAGAGATGTAAAACAGTATAGATGCTAGATAGGATAAATAAAGTTAAAGAAATATGGTTTTTCTGACAGAATTCTCTGATGTCAAATCTTTCTTTTTCACTAAACTTGATATATGCTAAGCCTCCATGGATTTGCAGCTTTGAGTTGCTCTGATAATCGTATGGAACAGGACACTGCAATGGAGCATCTTTCAACTTTTCTTGCCACCATGCAAGTTCATCTGATTCAATCTTTGCATTGATTTTGAACTGATCAAGAACAAAATGGGCGTATTGAGTTATACCGTCCTCTAGTTGAAATTTCCCATTTGGACTTGCTGCGGCTTTGCCAAATCGATCCTCCTCGTCACCCTTCCCGATTTGGGAAGGGCTTCCTCGTTCGGATACGCAAGGCTCGATTGGGCTTCGCCTCGCAGAGTCCAAATGGGAAGTTTCAACTAGAGGACGGTATATAGAAGATGGAAAGTGTTTATGCCCTTGTGCAAGCCTCTTATAGTTTGTCATTAACTCATTCATGAAAAAAGAAGCTGCTACACCATCGCAAATTGCATGATGGATATCCAAAATAATCATTTGTGATTGACTCATATTGATCAATTTTAATTCGTATAAAGGTCCTCTATTTAAATCAAAATGATGGAGTTTTTGTTGCTTCAGTAAGTTTGCAATGTGCTGTTTATTTTGCTCTGCATCACCAAAATAGTTCACAATTTCAATATTGGTTTTTACATTTTTATGTACAATCTGCACTAAAATATTGTTGATTTTTGAAAAAGTTGTCCTTAATATTTCATGCCGATCTGATAAAACTTGAAGAGATTGTTGCAATAAATCGGGTTCCAGCGAAGTGGAGAAACTATAAGGCAATATGAGCCGATAGGATTCATTTTTATACAACTCAGTTTGTATGCACATCATTTTTTGAGAAAATGAAAGAGGATAATACTTTTCCCCTTCAATCATACAAGCGGATAATTGAGTTTTTGCTTCCTCTATTTTTTTTAAAACCTCATCAGAAATTCCATTTTTCGCATATTCAACGATTAACTGGTCTGCAGTTTTATATAAACCAATACCCATTTCCAAAAAATGCGTGAACAGTTTTTGATTTTCTATGTTTTTAGCTTGGATTAATTGATCATCAGTCTCAAGGGTAAAGATTTTTCTTTCAATAAATTGTGGAAATTCCCCCGCTTCTTTTGGCAAATGTAATGAGCTCTTCTGCTGTAAAATTCTCTCAGCTAGGCTAGCAATTGTCGAATCGTGCACCAAGACATGTGTTTCCAAATCCAATTGATAATCATGGTTAATTCGGTTTAACAAACGCATGGATCGCAAAGAATCAATGCCGTATTCAATTAATTTTTTATTTACTTCAATTTCATTTTTAGGTAACTGCAACATGTTACCCAACATCTCTAGCAAATGATTTTCTATCCCTGTTACTTCAGAAGTCTTCGAAGGACTTGAAGCGAATTTTTTTGGCTCTGGCAATGGAAGATGTGCTTTTAACCAAAAGCTTTGACGTTGGAATGGATAGTTGGGCAAGATAAGACATTTAGGCAAACAATGACCATAAAGTTGCTTCCAGTTAATTTCTCGTCCATAAATCCATGCATGAGCTAATGTTTGCCAATTGTGCTCATTTAATGACAGTTCTCCATTGCTAAGATGCACATCGGATTCTTGATGTTTTGACAATTCAATGACCTGCGATGTTTGCGCAATAGATAAATTTCCATTGATATAACCTGTTAAGAGACCCATCAAATCTTCTTTGTGATTTGCTTTAACAGCCACTCCATGAATCATCGGTTCTCTGCCCGCTTGCAACGTATAGGCCAAATCGATGAGGTTAATCGTAGGATTAGTATTTAAAAAATCCATTACGCTGCGAATGAAAATTTTCAAAGCTTTAGGAGTTTTAGCAGAAAACAAAAATAAGAATGGTTTAGGAGTATCTTTTTCAATCAATAATGGATGAGAAGTCTGAATGTATTCTTCTACCAATATGTTTGCGTTGGTGCCGACGGCTCCAAAAGAATTAATCAAGGCTCTGCGCGGGTGTTTCGAACTTTTCCATTCCATTAATGATGTCTGTAAATAAAACGGGGAATCTTTTAAATCTATATCGGGATTTAAAGGTTCGGCATGAATCGTCGGAACGAGTTGCTTTTCGCGAAATTGCAATAGCACTTTTGTCAATTGGGATATTCCGCATGCTGCCTCTAAATGGCCGATATTTGACTTCACAGTCCCCAAAGCACAAAAGCCTATTTCATTGGTCAGTGCCCTGAATGCTTTAATAAGTCCCGCAACTTCTAAAGCGTCACCAATACGAGAACCATTGGCTGCACTTTCGACGTAGCCAATGCTGTTTGGATCCACGTTCGCTTTTTTTAAAGTATTCACGATTGATTCCGCTTGCACGACTGGATTGGGGAGTGTGTATGTGTGTGTGTTTCCACCATGGGTGATAGTCCCAGCTTTGATGACCCCAAGAATAGTATCCCCATCTTGAATTGCTAAGTGAAGGGGTTTAAGCAAAACCATTCCTGCACCTTCGCCAGGGACATAACCATCGCCCTGGCCCAATGCTGAACTTTTTCCTTTTTTGCTGATCATTCCGCCTTGAATGAGGACATCATACTTTGCCGGATGTAAATGTAAATTGATTCCGCCAGCTAATGCTAATGACGACTCCCCTTTGCGTAGACTTTCACAGGCTAAATGAATGGCTGTGAGCGAACCTGCACAAGCTGCATCTAATGTCATGCTTGGGCCTTGAAAATTAAAGAAATGCGAAATGCGATTAGCTATAGTCGCCGGTGTATAGACGGATATTTGAGCTGCGACATCAATTTGCTCTGAAGCGAAACCATACTGATAATACATATTCGCGATGTAAACACCGATTCCCTTTTTCTGGCTTTTCTGATATCGAGTTAAATAAGGACGCGTATAACCAGCATTTTCAAAAACTTCCCAAGTCACTTCAAAGAGAAGCCTCAGCTCTGGTGTCATTATTTCAGCTTCATCGGCAATTAGATTAAAAAATTTGGCATCAAATCCATCAATTTCTCTAATGAATCCACCTTTATAATGACTGCTATCCTTTGAAAGAATTTGACTTCTCTTCTCCGGCCAATTCTCAATACAATCGCGCCCTGATTGTAGGTTCTTCCAAAATTCAGTTAAATTATCGGCTTGTGGATACCGTCCACTTAGGCCAATCACTGCAATATCTTCCGTATGAAAAGGTGTTGTATCCCCTCTTGATTTTTCAACAACATCTAAGATAGGATTCGATATTGCATTATCAATTTTTAATAATTGAGATATCTCCTGCGAAAAATTTTCCAATAAAAAAGCAGCTAAACTCTGCAATGTTTGATGCTCAAAGAATATTGTTTTAGATACTTTAGGAAAATCAAGGTGAAGACGTCGATTAAGAGATACAAACATAATTGAATCAGCGCCATAACTCTGCATTGGCTGAGAAGCATTCACCTGATTAATGGGCACTCTAGTGATTTCAGAAAATATTCCTATTAAATATTTTTGGATCTCAGACAATAAATCTATGCTTTTAGAATGCGGCAATTTTAACCTAAAAACGGCAGTTGAAGACGCTAAAGCGACGCAATCTTTTGATCCACAATCGCTTTTGATTGGGGCTGCCTGCACCTTTTGGGAATGTTCAGCCCCTATCAAAAGCGATTCTGAATCAAAATCTTGCATCGCTTTAGCATCTTGAACTGCCGTTTTTAGGTTTAAAGCATGTTCGGTTTTATTCTTATCACCTGGCATGACTAAGATGTTAGGTGAGGTTACCTTCAAAGATTCTTCAAATATCTTCAGACCATTCAAACTATCCAACATCCGCAACCCAAAATAATCAAAATAGATCTTGGCTTCTTTATCAGGTAAATGCATGTTTCCTTCCTGCCAATAAGGCCATTGCAAAGAGATGCATTTTCCATGGCATTTGCCGGATGCGACGCGATCAGACCTATTTGCTATATATTCGTCGAGAAAGCGATTGCCATAAGCATAGCTGCCTAATCCATAATCACCCATTTCTGATGAAATGGAGGAAAATCCAGCGAAAAAATCTAGCTTGATCGCCAGTGTTGCTTGATCTAAGAAGTAAGTTCCTGCAGTTTTCGCTCGCACCGCTTGCTCAAAATCAGTCGGTGAAATTTTATCAATTGAACTAGGGGCTATCATTCCGGCGGCATGCAAAATACCATTTAATTCGCCAAAACGGTGTAAAATATTTGCAATCAAATCATCTACAGTACTTTGGCTTTCCCCAATGTCCGTTCTGATATACACAGCATCCGCCCCTAATTCCCTTAATGATTCTAAAAACCGATTGATTTCCTCATTTAGCGCAGAGCGTCCAACTAAAATCAGTTTAGCTTGAGTATTTTTGGCTAAATAAGAGGCAAATAATCGACCCAGGCCTCCATTGCCGCCTGTGATCAAGTAAACTCCCCCTTGACGTAATACTGATTTTTTTTCATGTTTGAATTGGATTTCATGAAGCGTTCTTACAAGGCGTTTGTTTACGGAATAATGGACTGATTGATTTTCTGCAATCATGAATTCAGACAATAAATTTGGGATATTTTCTAAGAATCTTAGCGGATGCATCGCAACTGTTTTGAAAGAAAATAAAGGAGACAAATGGACAATACATCTTTCTAAAATGGGCAATGCTTGATATTCGGGTTGTAAGTGATCATCCTTTGCGAGATAAACGCTCACCATCCGTATTTTTTTTGTGGAATCTTTTACATGCCATGCTTGAAAAAAACTTAAACAAGCTAACACTCCATCCATTGAAATGGCTTGAATGTCGGGCAATAATAATAACACGTTTTCCGGGAATATTTTTTCTGCTTGCAATGATGCATATAGAAGGGCGTAATCAGTGACTTCAGTCATTCTCAATGTGTAAGAGCTTGAATTCACTTGCGCGAAAGCTTTACCATTCTTAACGTGGATGACAGAAGAAAATATTTTATTACCTTGAATAATATCTTCAGCTAAACGATCTTCCCTTGCATTGATGATTAATAATGGGGGGATGATAGTTACTTTAGATTGCTCAATGGATTGTGCCATCCAAACGGGCTGATAATAATGAAACTCAGGATTTTCTGGAGCAGCTGAAGGAAGTTTTCGAGTAATAAAGCTTTTTACAAACACACACACTTCCCCTTCTGAATTCACAATTGCAACATTAAACTGAGACGACCCGGAAAGTGTCGCGTAGGCATAAGCATCTTTAGGGATAGCTTTATAAAATAAAATCTTTTGTAAATAGAAGGGTAGTTTCACTTCTTGTTCATTGCGATCATTTATCAAATGATTGATCCCAAAGACCGAACGAAGTGCTGCATCCATCATACTCGGATGTGCGACATATGCAGAATAATTCAATTCGCATTTAAGCGGTAATTTAAGCTTAATCAAACCTGCATTGTGGCTTCCATAAACTGCCTGCGATACCTGAAAGCTATCTCCATACTCAAAACCAAAATCTTTCAACCGTTTATATATGCTCTCTTTGTTGTCGATGCATACACGACAAGCTGCTTGAATATCAGCAATGTTCAGCCTTTTGGGTTGATCATCTTCAGGCGAAAACTCGTAATTTATCTGCCCCTCTACATGTACAAGACGTTCTTTTTCACACTGTGTAAAAATATTAAAAGCTGCCTGATCAACTCCTGGTAAATGATTGAGCTCGATCCAGATATCAATTTGCTGCAACTTCTGACAAACGATCGGCCTTAACCAGATGACTTCTTGCAGTGAAATAACTTCGCGTCCTACAGATAATGCTCCAGCAGCCCGTGCCATTTCCAAATAAAAGGTACCGGGGAGTATCATTTCACCTGAGACTTTATGATCTACAAAATAAAAGTCTTCCGCTGTCACTCTTTTCTTAAATAGATGCGTTGGATGAGTTGAATGATGGCTATCTAAAAATGGATGTTCTTTGGAGGGATAAGAAGACCAATAGCGCTCTTTTAAGAAAGGGTACGTGGGCAAACTGATCTTTTGATGACTTTCCCCTTGATGCAACATCTCCCAATTTAAGTCGGAACCACTGACGTAAAGATTTGCCATTGCTTCAAGATTTTCAGGAACATTCTTATCTTCATTTTTGAAATAGCCTGTTGAAATGTGTTTTTCTAAAGAAGTTTTTAATTCAGCGAGATGGGAAACAACCAGCGCACAGCGATAATGAAAGTGGCTGCGACCTATATTGAGAGTATAAGCGACATCTTCTAATGAGAGCTCCGGGTGTCTGCCTAGATAATTAGCTAGATCGATGATGCGTTGTTTTAGAGAATCGGGATGTTTTGCCGATAGAGTCACAAGGTAATAAGGTTTTATTCTTTTACGCTCAAAGAGTTGCTCTGGAGCTTCTTCAATCACCATATGGGCATTGGTGCCGCTGAACCCAAACGAGCTTATTGTTGCCAAGCGGGGCTTAGTCTCATTCTTTTTCCAGCTTTTTAATTTTGTATTCACATAAAAGGGACTATTCGAAAAATCGATGTGTTCATTGGGTTCATTGAAATGGAGAGAGGGAACGATTTCTTTGTGTCGCAAACAAAGGAGCACCTTGATCACCCCGGCAACACCCGCCGAGGTCAATGTATGTCCTATATTGGTTTTAACGGATCCAATTGCACACGAACTCTTTTCGCTCGTATATTCTTTGAAGACTTCTCGCAACGCTTGTACTTCAATGGGATCTCCTAATTTTGTGCCGGTGCCATGCGCCTCAACATAACTAATATCCCTTGGATTAATTTCATATTTTTTATAAATAGACTTTTGTAATTGTTCTTGAGAGCGGGCACTTGGTGCGGTAATTCCATTGGTTGCACCATCTTGATTGATTCCTGAACCTTTGATCACACCATAAATCTGGTCTTTATCGAGCAAAGCTTTTGCTAGAGGCTTTAAGACAACTACCCCCACTCCTTCTGCTGGAACAAATCCATCTGCTTGATTACCAAAAGTTTTACATTTACCATCAAAAGACAACATCCCTGCATAGCTTGTCATGATATGCAATTTTGGAGTTGTCAGAATACAAACCCCTCCTGCCAATGCCATTTCACATTCTCCTTCTCGCAGACTCTGGCAAGCTTGATGCAGGGCGACAAGAGAGCTTGAACATGCAGTGTCTATCGCAATAGCCGGACCAGTCAAATCGAGTAAGTAGGCAATGCGCGCGGCTAAGATAGAATTACTAGAGCCCAATAAATGATGGGCCGTTAGTTGATTATCCTCGACCATTTTCGAATGATAATCACCGGGTCCTACCCCGACAAACACACCGCACGCTTGGCCAGCCAGTTGTCCAGGCGCGTAGCCTGCATCTTCCAAAGCGTGCCAACACTCTTCTAAAAACACTCGCTGTTGAGGATCCATCTGCTCTGCTTCAAGCGGTGCAATTTGGAAAAAAGAGGGATCAAATTCATCGATACCTTTTAAAAAACCACCCCATTTGCTGCTAGTTTTCCCAGGCATTTGTGGGGTGGAATCATAAAATGCTGCTTTATCCCAGCGCTCTTTAGGAATTTCAGTGACAACGTCGCGACCCTCTCTGAGAACATTCCAAAACTCATTGACATCGGTTGCACCTGGAAAGCGTCCCGATATGCCAACGACGGCAATATCAAGTTGCGATTTCCCTGAGTTAGGTTCATAATTTTTTTTAGCGGGAGTTGCTGATTTGTTTTTACTTTCAGGGAAACTAAAAAACGAGTCGGGACCCATTTTAATAAGCGTTGTGTGATCTAATAAAACTTTTCCTATCCCTAGTCTATGATTCACATGGGTATAGGCTTCTTTTGCTTGAAAAAAGGGATAAATACGATTGATCTTTAAAGGTTTTATCGTTCCTTCTTCAACAAAATATTGGAGTTGTTTGAATATAAAAGAAGCATATCCTGGGCGTTTGTGTAACAACCTCTTGCAGTCAATGCTGTGGTACACTTGATTTTCGACTAGTTTCGAAAAATCTAAAGTTCCTTTTGTACGAAGACCAGCAACGGCTAAATCTAAATAACGGCCGAAAGGAGCAAGGATACTCAGAGCCTCTTGCCTTAAGGTACCGACCAGCATATTGAGCACAAGATCAACCTGTTTTCCTGGCACATATTCCATAAAGTGTGAAAAATCAAATGACTCTTCGCGGTAATTGGCTACATACTCAATGCCAAGCTGCTGAAGATATTCCACTTTTTCTTGCGAACCCACGGTGGCATAAATCTTTGCCCCTTGCCTTTGGGCGAGCTGAATCGCCATAAGACCTGTGCCGCTAGCAGCTGAATGGATTAAGATTTTTTCTCCCTTTTGTAACTTCCCAACTTCCATCAAGGCATAGTAGGCTGTCAAAAAAGCCTCAGGTAATGTGCATGCAGCGTCATCGCTCAAACAGGCGGGAATTAAAGAGATGAAGTTTGCATTTACAGTGAGAAGAGCCTTGTGGGCGCCTAATTTTTCACCGCTAACCCCAAATACCCTATCTCCATTTTGATAGCCTTTGACTTCACCCCCTATCTTGACAACTCTACCTGCAAATTCAAAGCCTGCTGAGAAAGGATAAGGCGGCATGGTGGGATAAAGCCCCTTAACGCAGAGCACATCCGGTAAAATCACAGAACTAAAGTGCACTTCGATGAGCAGATCTTCTGGACCCAAAGAATCAGGGGGGTGATTTTGAAATGAGAGCTCTTCTATGCCACCTGCCCCTAAAATTTTCAAACTTGGATAAACAATTCCTTCTAATTCTTCTTTGGCTAGGGATTCATCATCTCTTCTGTGGCACTCTTTCTGAGGTTCATCATTTTTTTTAGAGAGTATGATCCTAGAAACGGCAGTTGAAGACGCTAAATCGACGCAATCTTTTGATCCATAATTGCTTTGAACTGCCGTTTCTAAGATTATTGTGTTTAAATAGATTGCAAGAGATTTTACTGTGGGATGGTCATACAATTGAGTCACAGGCAGATTTAATTTCCACTTCTTGTTAATAGCCCTTATCATTTCTACGGCATTGATAGAATCCAGACCATAATCCACGAATTTTTTATCAATATTCACCTCACTGCTTTCAAGAAAAAGTTGATTCACTAAGAGATGGGATAATTCTTTTATAATTTCTTCTGAGGTTAAGCCATTAAGTTCTTCTTTCACAGGAAGTTGTGTAAGTGGTGTTAATTTTAATAACGGTGTTTCCAGTTCGTTTTCTTTTTTCAACTGAATATCTTTAATTGATTCTGAAGAGGATGAAGTGGAATGGCTATCATACCAATACCGTTTTTTAAGAAACGGATAAGTAGGTAAACCCACCCTCCGATGATTTTCCCCTTGATGCAAAAGCACCCAATCGATGTCATAACCTTTGACATACAAGTTAGCCAAAGCAAAAAGCTGTTTTTGATAATGATGAGGCGCTGTTTGCCCTACCTGTTTAAGTTTTTCAATTAAACCAGACAAAACTTCTTCATAAATTGCTGCATCTTCTGGGGCATTCTCTGTTTGTCCCTTGAAACACCCTAAGGGGGTTTGTTTCTGCAGAACATTCTCTAAGGAATTTTTCAATTCTTCAAGATCAGAAGCCACTATTGCACAACGAAAGTTGAAATGGCATCGCCCAATATTGAGTGTGTAAGCTACTTCTTCTAATGAAAGATCTGTATTATCTTTTAAATAGACATGCAAATCGACGATACGTTCTTTAAGAGACTCTTCGTTCTTTGCTGATAAGGCGACGAGATAATAAGGCTTATTTTTTTCATGTCGTAAAGATGGTTGCTTTGGAGCTTCTTCAAGAATAAGATGAACATTAGCTCCTCCAGCCCCAAAAGAACTGACCCCGGCCCGGCGTGGATACCCATTTTTTGGTTCCCAATCAGACAATTCCCGCTGCACATAAAAGGGTGTGTTCGCAAAATTGATATTTGAATTTAAACTCTCAGCATGCAGTGAAGGAACTAATTTTTGGTGTTTGAATTGCAACAGCACTTTAGTCAAAGCTGCAATACCTGCAGCCGCTTCAAGATGTCCAATATTGGACTTCACCGAACCGATCGCACATGACTGAACAGGCAGTGTGTTGGATTGAAAAGCTCTAGATAACCCTGTGATTTCGATCGGATCCCCTAAGCTAGTGCCTGTCCCATGAGCCTCAATATAGCTAATAGTGTGTGGTTCAACTTGTGCTTGTTGAAATGCCGCTTCTATCAACTTGCCTTGTAAAATTGGATTTGGCACGGTATACCCCTGGGTTTTACCCCCGTGGTTAAGAGCCGATCCTTTAATGATTCCCTGTATTCTATCCCCGGTCTCTATTGCATCGGAAAGGCGCCTTAAAATGAGAACTCCTGCGCCTTCACCTGCAACAAAACCATCTCCACCTTCGCCAAAGCTACGACATCGCCCATCTTGGGAGGTCATATTCATCTGCGCATGGAGAATATATCGATTGGGGTGCAAGATCAAACTGACACCTCCTGCCATTGCCATATCGCATTCTCTTTGATGCAAGCTTTTGCAGGCTAGGTGGATAGCAGTCAATGAGGAGGAGCATAGAGTGTCCACGGCTAGGCTAGGGCCTTGTAGATCTAAAAAATATGATACACGATTAGCGATAGAACCATAACCTAATGAAAGGGCGATGGGATTGCCTTTGACAGTTTCTTCTGCTCCGTACAATTGATACTCATTGTACATCACACCGGCAAAAACACCCACCCGATTGTCGAAATGCGTTTTTAAAAGGGAAGGTGTATACGCTGCATCTTCGAGCGCTTTCCAGCTCAATTCCAGAAATAAGCGCTCTTGAGGGTCCATGCTTTCAGCTTCGCGAGGAGAAATATTAAAAAATAAAGAATCGAATGTGTCAACTTCGTCTAAAAAAGCTCCCCATTGACTGTAATTTTTTGAACCTCCTAACTTTTGTTTGAGCAAGTTGTGGTAATAAAGGTTGTCCCACCTTTCTAAAGGGACCTCGGTTACGCTATTTTTTCCGGCCTTTAAATTTTCCCAAAAGGCATCTAAATGAGGGGCATGGGGATAACGTCCGCTGATGCCGATAATTGCAATGTCTTCATTCTCATTTTTGCCCGCCCGTTTCTGCGGACTGGATTCAAAACTAGACTTGAGGGTAGGCGATAGATTCTCTGTATTTATACCGGCCTCTAGTTGAAATTTTTTCAAAAGTTGTTCTGAATGCTCTTTGATTAAAAATTGCGCAAGAGCCTCTAATGTAGGGTATTCGTAAAACAAGGTTTTAGAGAGTGCACCAATCTCTTTTTCCAAACGGGCATTTAACTTTTTAATTAACAGTGAATGAATACCATAATTTCCCAACTCCACATTTCCCTTAAGATTTTCGAGGGGAATTTCAGCCTCTTGGGCAAAAACATGCCGCAAATAGAAAAGGGTTTTGGACAAAAGCGAATCGCTCCTCACTTGTGGCGAACACGGTTCAGAAGGATGATCATCAAACCAATGCGATGTGAGTGAAAAAGGATAAGTGGGCAATGCTATTTTTCTTGGTTGAATATCATAAAGCAATTCCCACTCTACACGAGCCCCTTCTTGCGCCCATTGCTTGGCTATGACAGAAAGAGCGGTTTGCCTGTTTGCTGCGATCGCATCTTTGTCAACACCATCAAATGACCCCACATACAACTCTGTAATAGCCCCCTCTTTTCCTTCCAAATAGCTGCGCAATCCTTCCTTCAATTCACTCATATTCCTAACGACCATCGCCATCCGTTTTCGCATCTCGACTCGACCTACCTGCAAAGTGTAGGCAATCTCAGAAAGTGAACTGCCGCCAGAAGAGCGTAAAAAAAACTGAAGTCGTTCTGCAGAGTCTCGAAGCTGCTGTTCCGTTTCAGCGGAAAGAACGATTAAAAAGGGTTTGTTTTCAAGTTGCGCATTTGAAGTTAAAGGCATGTGCTCTTCCAAGATAACGTGACCGCAACTACCCGTAGCACCAAAAGCGTTGATCAGAGCGAGGACTGGGGATGGCTTTGTCCACTCTTCGAGCATTGAGGTTATTCGAAAAGGAGAATGGGCTAAATTCAACATCGGATTGATTTCTGCGCTCACCAAAGTGGGCGCGATCTTTTTATGCCGCATCTGAAGCAATACTTTTGTGAGTTGAGAAAGACCGGATGCCGATTCCAAATGGCCGATATTGGGTTTAACAGTTCCTATTGTTAAAGAATGAGGTGCAAGCTTTCCAAAGACCCTTTTTAATGCCTCTAATTCCGAAATATCGGCAAGACTTGCCCCAGCTGCAGCTAGTTCAATATAATCAATTTGTGATGGGGTGATGTTGGCTCTCATGAGTGCATCTTGAATCGCTGAGACCTGAGCATCGAAATTGGGGGCAGCAAATCGGACAGAACGGCCAGAATGATTGATGGCTGTTCCTTTGATCAATGCATAAATGGAGTCATTGTTTTTTTCCGCAAGAGCCGCAGGGAGAATTAAAATGGCCCCTACTCCTTCTCCTGGCAACCAACCGCTTCCATCAGCTTGAAACGCTGCATTGTTTTCATTTTGAGAGAGAAGACCTAAATTTGACAGCAACGTTTGGTGGTATGGATGGCTGATCAGATTCACCCCTCCTACGATAGCTGCGCCGCATTCCCCCCTCTTGATACTTTCACAGGCTAGATGAAGAGCGCTCAACGCAGAAGAGCAGGAAGTGTCAATAGCCATGCTCGGACCTGTAAAATTAAAGAAGTGTGAAACACGATTGGCAATACTGCTGTGAAAACTTCTCGCTGGTTCCACTCCAAAATTTTGGTAATCATTCCACATCGCACCGATAAAGACTCCCACTTTTTGAACGTGTTTATTCAAACGTTCGCTTGTATACCCTGCATTTTCCAAACATTCCCACACTACCTCAAGAAATTGGCGCTCTTGCGGATCTGTATTGCGCGCTTCAAAAGGTGTCATATTGAAGAGAAAATGATCAAAATGGTCGATTTGAGAGAGATAACCCCCTTTCGTCAGATGCACACCCCTCCGCTCTAAAGGAGCCAGGGTACTCTTTCCCTTTTGCAAGTTCTCCCAAAATTCCAAAGGGTTTGCGGCACCTGGATAACGGCCGCTCACTCCGACAATAGCAAGCTTGCAAAAGTCATCTTTTGCTTTCAGCCTAGAAGAATATTTGACGGATCCTCCTATAAAGCTATGAATAAGATAATGTTCTTGCGACAAATTAAAATGGTGTCTGATCCTTTCAAAATCAATGTCGCCAATAGGGCGAAGTCCTAGTTGGAAATCGGCTTGATGCATCATCAGCAGCTGCCCCATGTAACCTGCTTCTAAAGTCGTGAAATGCCGAGCCATATCATTTCCGTAAATGGGTGTAATGGCTGCTAATTGTCCAATAAAATAAAGGCAAAATCCCGCTGTTTCAAAATGGGCGCGGTTGTAATAAAATTGATGGCTATTCTCAAGAGAAGCCTTTGAGAGCAAAGATAAATGCTGCTTAACAGGGTGATAGTAATAAAAACCTTCAGGCAATCCTTCTATGGCCCCTTCCTTAGCATAAAGATATGTTTGTACAGCATAGGTGGCGCCTGCAGAAGGGTAACGATATTTTAACTGCCCATCGACTATCCCTTGCTTTAATAGAGATAAAAATCCGCTGAGATTTGCAAAGGAGATTTTTTTTCCACTTTCAAAGGGATGTTGTGAAGAGCGTTCATTGTAAATCTGTGGATGATCATCAAGCTGCGATATCAGTGGGAACAAAGCGGATTCACGTTCGTCTTTTCGGATATTCATTTGTTTTGATTTGAAAGCTTCTCTTTTTTCTTCCGAGAAGAAATCAAATCCCCGTTCTCTCTCAATAGTTTGAGAACACAACTGGTTTTCAGATTTATTCTGGCACGGTAAAGACTTTTGCAAGAGATGCTTTGTAATTCCCAATACTGTTGGTTCGCTCAAAAAAACCTCAATGGGAATATGTTGTTTGAATTTAACATAGATTTGCTGTGAGGCTCTGACCATAGTCAAAGATGTAGCGCCTTGATTAAAGAGATCCTCTTCTAATTGAAGGGCTGGGTTATGTAACAAATTTTTAAAAAGATCCATGATTTGCGTTTGAATGCTATTATCCAACATTTCACTTTGCAATGGCCATGGCAATGCCTTGCGATCAATTTTTCCGTGATGTGTAAGCGGTAATTTTGCAAGAGAGACAAAAAAAGATGGCACCATATAAGAAGGAAGTTTGCTCTCTAAAAATGAGCGCAGAGTAACATGCCGGATATCAGAACTGAGAGTTGTGATGACATAGGCAACAAGTGTAGGATCCCCTGTGAGCTCTCCTTGAACACTAACCACTGCATTTTGAATTTCGGGATGCATGAGTAGAGTTTGCTCTATTTCGCCTAATTCTATGCGAAAACCCCGCACTTTTACCTGACTATCTAACCGACCGCGGTATTCGATATTGCCATCGGGTAAATAGCATGCAACATCTCCAGTTTTATAAAGTCTTTCACCCGAAATTGTCGGATGTACGATAAATTTCTCTTGCGTGAGCGATTCACGGTGAAGATACCCACGAGCCAATCCCAAACCACCGATATGCAATTCTCCAGCTATCCCCTCGGGAACAGTTTTTAAATTTTCATCTAAAATTTCGACGTATAAATTGTGAATCGGTTTTCCTATCGGCACTTTTCCATCTAGACGTAATTGACAATCCCAAGCAGTGACATCAATCGCTGCCTCCGTTGGTCCATACAGATTATGCAAACGCACTTCTGGTAGAGTTTCCAAGCAACGTACCATTAAAGAATAAGGAAGCGCTTCCCCACTTGTAAAAAGGTGCTTCAGCGTGTTGCATCCTTTCACCTCAGGTTCATTTAAAAAAAGCTGCAGCATCGAGGGGACAAAATGGCAGACGGAAATGCGCTCTGTTTGAATGAAATGAGCAAGATAATGGTTATCTTGATGGCCGCCGGGTTTGACAATAGAGAGACTAGCGCCTGAGAGTAAAGGCCAAAATAGTTCCCACACAGATACATCAAAGGTAAAAGGTGTTTTTTGCATCACGCGATCATGAGAAGAGAGAGGATAAGCCTGCTGCATCCATATGAGTCGATTGCATACTGCTTTATGTGTAAGTAAACATCCTTTCGGTTGACCTGTAGAACCGGAAGTATAAAGTACATAGATGAGATTTTCGCAATGGATAGGAACGGATGGATTCTGTGCAGATTCCATAGACCACATGTGCATATCCCGATCCAAAGCCAAAACAGTCCCTTTTACACATTGGCAAAGTTTGTGCTTCAAATGAGCATCCGTTAACATCACATTCAATTGGGCATCTTGAATGATAAATTTAATCCATTCATCCGGATAGTGAGGATCAATCGGCACATAAGCCCCGCCTGCTTTTAAGATTGCCAAAAGTCCAATGAGCATCTCTGTTGATCTCTCAATACAAATTCCCACTAGGGAATCTTTGGTGACTCCTTGGCGAATGAGATAGCGGGCTAAGCGATTTGCTCTTTCGTTGAGGACTTGATAGCTCAGTTGCTCTCCTAAAAAATTCACAGCGGGTGCGAAAGGGGTGCGTTGTACCTGAGCTTCGATCAGTGTGTGGAGCACACCTTCAGACGTATCCAAAAGTTGATGTGCAAGATTTTCAAGTGTCTGGCAGTAAAGGCTGTGAAGCGCCTCCACTTGATCAAGAGGAAAGAGATCTTTCACATAGTCCCAGTGAATATCAAGCCGTGTTCCTCTTTCAACAGGAATAACATCCAGTGCTACCTGAGGTGTTTGTGTCAAACCTGTACCAAGTTGCACCGTAGGTGGAAAATTTCCCTGTTCTTTTAAAAGACACGTATACACCACAGGAAAGCTCAAGTGCTGTCCTTTTTGCAAAGCCATGCGCCGCAAGGCGTGCAATCCACTGACGCTCTGATGCCGTTTATCTTCTGCCAACTGCTGACTGTAATGCTCTAGTTTTTCTATGTAAGACATCACTCCAATTTTAGCAGGATTGACAGCGAGCCAGCTCAAAGAGCTGAAGTCTCCTACAACTTTATCAATATCGGAGTGGGAAGGGGGACGTTCCCAGCCGACAACAACAAGGGTAAACGGATCTGTGAATACACTAGATAGTGTATCTGCATAGGCAGTCAATAAAATGAGATCGAGCGAAACATTTTGTCGGTTGGCCATCTCTTTTAAAGAATGCAATTGGGTTGAGGTAAAGCTCAGCCTGTGAGACGAACGAGCATAACCCGAAGATTGACTTAAAAAAGGACCGGGTGGCAAATGACTAAATTTAGTCAGCCAATAGTTGAGGCAGTGTTGACCCTCAGAGGTCTGGAGTACCCCATCTTTCCCCATGACATATTCTCTAAAAGAATATGAAAGTGGAAGCGTCGACGATTGTGGTGCTTGATATAATTTAAACCACTCTTGATAAATCAATTGCAAGCTTTGTCCATCGGCGATCAACAGATCGATATTGGTGTGGACATAGGAAATTTGTCCATTCAGGTGACTGATTTTTATATCGAAATAAGGCCATCCATCCAATGGGAAAATCTTATTAGCCATTGTCTTTCGAATTTCATCTAGCCGTTCTTTAGATTTCTGCTCATCGAAATACCTCAAATCAAATTGTTCAAAGGCATAAGGAGGTACTTCCGTCAAAACTTTCTGTTTTCCTTGCTCAGTGATCACGGCCCTCAACATGTTGTGGCGAGAAATTAGCCTTTGCCAAGCAGTTTCGAGACGTTTTACATCGAGATTGGAGATTATCCACTCCTGGTAACTTGTGCAGCCTAACATTCCGTTTTGAAGCGCGCCGGTTCGGCTCACGCAATAGGCTTGCTG
This sequence comes from Parachlamydiaceae bacterium, assembly GCA_025451995.1. GTDB lineage: Bacteria > Chlamydiota > Chlamydiia > Chlamydiales > Parachlamydiaceae > JANWJE01. The sequence goes on from JANWJE010000138.1 coordinate 67,636, forward strand.
TACATCTGTAAGAGGAAAAACACCATCAATTGGCAATGCTTCGTACCACAGGGTAGAATTGTCTGCCAACTGTAATAACGCGTCGCAGTAGACAGAAAACAGATTGCGGAGGATCCCGCCCTCCCCTTCCTCTTCTGTAATATACCAATAAACATGTAATTCACCTTTATGCTCCCAGACTTGATGATCCAAGTAAACCTGTGGCGTTTGCATTTCTATATAAGCAGCCTCCTGAAACCAATGACTAGAATAATCTTTTTCGTTTGAAGAAAAACTCTCTAGCAGAAGACTTGTAAATACAATTCCCAGTGAAAAATCTGGAGGAATCGATCCTGAAGTCTTTAATTTTCTTAAGACTTCGATTCCGCTCATGTCGCTATACTCTAATCCTTCGAGTATTTGTTGTTGGCTCTCTCGCATCTTTTCTTTGAAATTTTTTCCAGGCTTAGCATTTGCTTTAAAGATTAGAGTGGATGTCAAAGGCCCTATCAATTTTTTAATATCCGGGTGCAATGGCGAGCGATTAAGCGTCGTCAATATCAGCGAAAAATCCTTATGTTCATTTTTAACGGCCAATACTTCGGCAAACAGTGTCAACAGCATCATAGAAGGTGAAACATTGCCCCCTTTGGCATACTCCTTTAACGCCGACCACTTTTCACATGGCAACGTTTTTCTTAGGGTCATCCGTTTTTTTGTGTTTTGAAGCGACTCATGATGAAGTGTGCGATTTTTGCTAAGAAACGGATCAGGCGGAAGGTGTGCTAATGTTTTTAACCAATAGGACGACATTTTCTGCTGTGTGGATGGCAAGGCAGAGTGTGCCTTTTGCTTTAAGATATATTCTCTAAATGAAAGTCCAAGCGGTGATAATGGAGCGTTTGGGTTAGCATAGAGTTCAGCCCATTGATCCAGCAGTAAAAACACACTCATTCCGTCCACAATCCATTCATCGATACTAAAATGGAGCAGCGTTCTTCCCGCAGCACATTCCGTGATTTCGATGTGAAATAATGGATATTGTTCTGTCTGATATACTTTATGAGACATTCTGCCGCGCATGCTTTGCAAATGTTTCTCAAATTCCCCGCTGCTTTTATCCTGTAAAGAATGAACTGCGAAAAAATAGATGGGCACCTCTTTGAGAATACGCTGCTTTCCTTCGGATAAAATCACAGCTCGCAACATTTCATGATGGGCAACTAAGCGATTCCAAGCTTGATTTAAGCGGGGAATATCGAGGTTTTGAAATTCAATTTCCAGGTAGATATGACACCCTACAACATCATCTTGTCCCGAGCTTATCTGTCTCCCTACCAAGAAAGATTCCTGCAAATCTGTCAATGGAAAAGCACTTCCTTCTAATTCTTCTTTTCCCAGGGATGCGTTGACCCTTCCGGGACTTCCTTCCCTTAAGCTACCCTCTTCCACCTCATTTTGGGGTTCATGAATTTTTTTAGCGGGAATTGCTGATGGTATACGCAATGTGAGCTTGGGTAATTCAATACGCGATTGTTCTGTCTGAGCAATTTGAACCAGGTCTTCTTGATAGCCTCGTTGGTCGAGTAACAATACCTTTTGTAATTCTTGTGAATAACTACTTAGCAAGAAGGTTTTGAGTTCATTCAGTGTTGAATGCTCATACAGCACGGTGCTTTTAAGAGTTAAGTCAAAAGTATTATTCAACTTTTTGACTATCTCCATACTTAAAATCGAATCCACCCCGTGTTCTTGGAATCTTTTGTCCACATCCAAGATTGTGGGATCTACCATCAAGATCTCAGCAATTAGCTCTTTTAACTTCAGAGTTAAAAGTGATGGAATCTCTTCTTTAACACTCTCGCCCATTTTCATTTTATCCACCGCTAAGTTAGTTTGCACTTGCCCGCCATCGATTCGTTTTTCATCTAATTCTTTAATAAAAATCACCACTTCTTGCTTGCCATTTAAAACATACACATTAAATCTCTGAAATTCTTCTCGTATCAGCACCGGTTCAATGATCGCCGTATATTCAGTCTCATTTAACCGATCAAAGACTTGTACTTCTTCAATATAAACAGGGACAAAAGTTTCCCCTTTGCTGATATTCACATTTTGATGGGCACATAGGACAACACCCCCTAAAACTCCATCTAAAAGACTTGGTTGCAAATAAAATTGGTCCCTGTAAGGCAATGCAGCATCTGGCAAGACCAATTCAACGACCCCATATTTCCCATAAAATTGAAAATCTTGAGCACTTTGAAAAAATGCTTTGACCTCAATAGGGTAATCAGCAGGGAACAATCCCTTGAACTGAAGGTTCTTTTCTCTTTCAAGAGATAAATTAAAACGACCGATGTCGGGTTTTGGTTCATGATTAATGGATAGAAAACATTTGATATGCTCCAGTTGTTCGCTTGTGATGATCGCTTCGCAATCTCCATCGCCACGTTCGATGAGCTTATGCACAACATGGATCGCTCTATCTTCAAAGCCTTGCAAAAAAGATTTGATGTAAAGTTGTTTAAGCTTTAATGCATCTTTCTTAAAATAACTGGCCCCTGAGGCATAGAGCAGCTCAATCCAGCTGTCCGTAGGGAAAATATACCGGTCATAGACAAGATGTTCACGCAATAAAATATTGCTTTGTACAGCGATATTGTAATGAAAAAACCAGTCTACCCCCTGTTGCAAAGGTTCGGGCAACATGTAATGTTGATTAGAAGCTTTAGAGTGATTTTTCTGAGCGGTAAGTGTCTTCTCGGCTGTTGAACGGAGCCAATGGCGCGATTTCATAAAGGGGTAGGTTGGAAGGTTGATACGACAAGGTTTTTGTTCCTTATAGAGTTTATTCCAATCAATAATTAAACCTTTAACCCATAAATTGATAAGTTTCGAATATTCTCGTTCTTTAATCCAATGATCAGTTGTTTTCACCATTTCATCATCTAAAGGAACAAAGGCTAAATGATCCTTACCCCGTTTTACGTGACCATGATAGACATCCCCAACCTCTTCTTTACCTTCAATCAAGCTTTGGAGTTTGTCCTCTAATTCCTGCACCGAACTTACGATCAATCCCAAGCGCTCTTCCATCGCTTCTCGCCCCATCTGCAGGGTATATGCCAGATCAAATAAGTTAATTTTAAATGAATTCTTTTGGATAAATTCCAACAATTTTTTAATAGAATCTTGCAAGCATTCTGTATTTTTTGCTGAAAGTACAATCATCAAAGAACAGGAGGGCGTTCCCTTTTGGGATTCTTCAGGAATATATTCTTCCATAACTACATGGGCATTTACACCCCCTAATCCAAATGAACTTACTCCTGCACGGCGGGGAATGTGCCTCTCTACTTTCCATTCGATTAATTTATCTACAAGATAAAACAAATTATCCGTTAAATTAATCCGTGGATTTATTTTTTCAAAATTCTGTAATGCTGGAAGTTTCTTGTATTGCATTGCAAGAATAACTTTAATGATTCCTGCAATTCCAGCTGCTGATTCTAAATGGCCAATATTAGTTTTCACACTTCCTAAACCACAAAAACTCTTCTTGGGAAAGTTCTTGCGATATTGCTTAAAAAGAGTAGTAAAAGCTCGTCTTAATCCATGAATTTCTATCGGATCTCCTAAAGATGTCCCTGTACCATGGGTTTCTATATAGCTAATTGTTTCAGGCGAAATGTTTGCTTGTTGGCAAGCAGAAATAATGGCTTGAGATTGAGCATAAACATTTGGCGAGGTAACTGTCTTAGCCCTTCCTCCGTGATTTGTTGCACTCCCTTTGATAGTCGCATAAATAAAATTTTTATCTGCTATAGCTTGTTTCAAAGGTTTCAACATAATAATTCCAGCACCTTCTCCGCGCACATAACCATCAGCAGATGCATCGAATGACTTGCATTGACCAGTTGGTGATAGCATTCCCAATTTACTAAAAGGGATATACCTATCACCACAGCATAAAATGTTGATCCCTCCGGCAAGCGCAACTTCACTCTCTTTATTTCTCAGAGATTGAATAGCTTGATGGACAGCAACTAATGAGCTTGCACAAGCGGCATCAATGGCAATGCTAGGACCATGAAAATTGAAAAAATGTGAAATTCTATTTGGAATATAGGTGTTGAGTGTATTTGTAAGAAAATGAGTTGCAATATCTTCTTCATATCGATCTTGAATTTCTTTGTAATCAAAATTACAAGCTCCAAGAAATACTCCCACATTTTTCCCAGAAAACGACTCAGGTGCATATCCAGCATCCTCTATACAAGACCAAGTAAGCTCCAGCATAATGCGTTGTTGAGGATCCATACTTTCAGCTTCTTTAGGAGAAATAGAAAAAAATAAAGCATCGAACTTGTCGATGTCTTCAATAAATCCACCCCACTTGCTATTTGTTGTAATCCCAAAATATTCTCTCCAATCCCAACGATCAGACGGAACTTCTGCTATACTGTTTGTTCCTTTTTCCAAATTCTCCCAAAATTCAGTGTAATCTCCCGCCCCAGGAAATCGGCAAGCCATCCCAATTACAGCGATATCGCTATCGATGTTGGGTAAATATTTTTTATTTTTTAAACCTTTAAATTTCTTAGAAGATTTCATTGGATCATCATTTACAATCGAAAAAAGTGAGTAAAATCATGCCTATTCACTGAATCTTAGTCAATTTATAATAAAGATTAGTATGGAGAAGCTTCATCAGCACATTGCTATGGATGAAATTGAACAGGGGCTTGATGCAGCTTGTCTATGACTTTACAGGCAATCTCGATTCTTTTCTCTTTGGGAAGACTGTTTTTTAAAAGATCACCGGGAATGGCCCGCTCCAACAAAAGAATCCCTTCTTCACGGCCGAGCACCGAGACTGCTCCGAATCCTTTGAAAACATTCAGAGCCTCCGCTTCCTTTTCCATCAGACCTGCATCCGGACTGAGCTTCAAAATAATAGGAATCGAGCCTTGCACCCCTTTGAGGACATAACTGTAGCTGAGGTTTGGAAAAGGTTTTAATTCCGATAATCCCCATGAACGTTGCAACTGCTCAATCTTGCGTGGCAGCTTAGCAAGCCAGTCTTCCCCGCGCTTCCCATAGATCTTCACGATATTAGTTTGCAGTTTTTCCATATGTCCATTTTTAATGCGATGTCTACCACGCCATTGGGTTCAAACATGCCCTTAAATTGTTCGAACATTTCCAGCCTGTCCTCGCCTCCATCCGGCGTTAAAAGCAGCATTTGCCCATACGCTGCAATATCTTCCACGATTCGCTCATGCCGGTAATAAGCTAGGATTGCCCGATTGATTTCAGTCTTTCCATATCCTTTATAAAAAAATTCTTCTTCGCGAGGATTATTCCAGACATTTGCTACTCCCCCGCCAATAAACATGAGATCGCGCTCTTTGGGAGCCATAATTGGATCGTCCCAATCCACTATAAAGATGGAACCGCTTTCATCGATCAAGACGTTGCCGCCGTGAATGTCTGAATGGCATAACGCGAAGCCCGGCGTTTGTCCCTGGATCTTTTGGCTTAAAACTTCAGCTCGATCTACCAGATGATGGATGACTTCTCTATGCTCCTTCATAAACGCCTGCAGCTTCAAAGCCGTTTCATCACCGTTTAGATTGCTGTCAACATGAAAATAAAGCGATCTAACAACCTTTTATTTTCTTATCTTAGAACTCCAAGTGATAAGGAAAAAAGTAAATAGCTCGACTTTGCCTAAAAAATTACAAAGTCGAGAATAGCCATGGTTCGATCGAAAATGGAGAACCCGTCGCATGTTTGACAAGGGAAAGCCAATCCATCCGATTTCCCGGGGCAAACAGCTTTGTTCGTAAAAAGGCGCCCGTCGCCTTCGAACAAAACTGAGTGCTCCCCTCTTTCCTCGCAGCCTCGATTAGGCCCGATGCAAACACCTCTCCCAGTAAGTAGCTGAAGTAGTACACGGGGGCAAGACCCATATGGTACTTGGTTGCCCAATCCCATTTCCCCTCCCGCCCTGGAGGAGGGTTAATCCCTTGGTATTTCTTCACACACTGCCACCACAGAACTTGGAGATCTTGCATTGGGTTGGCATAGAGCTCCCTCTCAAAATGGGTCATGACGAGCACCCACCTGCTGAAGATGAGCTGCCTTCTCTTCACACTCTTTTCCGCAGCGAAGGCGAGCTCTTTTTTTTCCTTGCCTACCAACTTTTCGAGCGAATACGGTGCGTATGCTTGTCTTCCCGCTACAAGCGCCATCGCTTCCGTTGTGATCATATGGGGAGGTTCGCGAAGTAGCCAGGGAAGCTTTTCCTCATAGCCAAGATCGTAGATGGCGTGCCCCAGTTCATGAAGAACAGTCTCTAGCCATTTGATGCTGGGTTTCACATTGTTGAGCGTTCTTACATCGCCCCTTCTATCCACATTCATACAAAAGGCATGCTGATTTTTTCCGGCCCTCTCTTCATTATCGCTCCTTGCCAGAACCCCTCGCACATCAAAACCCATCTCATCGTAAAACGCAGTACAGGAGGTAAGAATGTCGACGCCCTGGACAAGAAGGTCGAGGTCTTGCTGCCCAAGAGGATCCTCTTGACAAAACGGCTCTGCCCAGCTCCAAGGTCCAAGCTCTGACACGGGCACAGAAAACAGCTTTGTCAGCGCACCTTCGATCTCATGCAACACTTTGCTATACGCCTCAGAGGAACGCTCTGCGAGCTCACCTAGAGTGGCCATCAGCCACTGATCATCAACTTCTTGCAGATCTAACTGCATCACAAAAAAGTTGTCGTATCCAAGGGATTTGGCCGCTTGGTTGCGCAGCAACACAAGCTCCAGAATCTGAGGAGAGAGCACCTTCCCAATCTCTTTCGAAGATTCCCAAGCTCTTTTTCTCTTGGCTACATCCCTCTCTTTTTTCAGCACCTCTCTAATCTCATTTTCCGATACCTTTTTTCCATCCAGTTCTGAGCGAAACTGTGCGTAGGTGCAAGAGAGTTTTGCCTCTTTCTCTGCAATCTTGCGGATGATCTCTCTATCAATCTGATTCTGCTTGCACAAGCGAAACAACACATCGCACTGACGAGAGAGCAGGGGGTCTTTCAACGTAGGATCCCGTTTCCACTCCTCTAGTTTTTTATAGAGGGCAGGATCACTGAGAAGGAGTTTCAGCTCCTCCTCCAACTCCGCCTTGAGATCGGCTGCATCGGGTGACGATGTCGTCTCCAAAATCCAAGAGATTTTATTGACCTGTATCGCTTTTTTTTCCAGCACAGGAACAAACTCCTGAAGAAAAATTTCAAAAGGGTGTAGCATAGGGTTTTCTCCTTAAAGGAAACTGGAACGGAAGTTCCACTTTTTGATGGTCCGCTCGCGATCAATATGCAATTCACAGTTTGTGCGTTTATACTCTCTTTCAGAAAGGTTAAGTGTTTCTTTGTAATGTCCACATGATGAACATTTTTTAGAAGATGCATACCACACATCGAAAAATTTTGTTTAAAGAACACGGTACAATCATTATTTGGATTGTATTTTCAAGAGCTTGAAACTGATCAATATCATAGGTAAATCCTTGAAAAAAAGGATCATAACCTATATTTATATACTCGTTTATAACTGATAAAGTAAAACTCCACGAGATAAATCATATTTCCCTTTAAAAAGATAATAAACCTGAGGATAAAAGGATGAATCTAACAACCTGGCAAACAAATTATAAAAATTTTATTAAAGAGGCTGATGAATTTACCTTAAATTGCCACTTGGTTAATAAAAATGATGCCAAAGCGGCTCTTTCTCTAATAGAGAAAAAAACCGAATGTATTTTCAAAGAAACAGACCAGATGCATCTTGTGGTGAACAATAACTACACATGTCCAAAGCTTTTTTTTGCCAATACTTTAAGTGAAGAAATTTGGCGCTCTTTCGTCCTTGTGAGAGTATGCGAACTCGTGATCGTCATTGCCGCAGGGATTTTCATTGATAAAAATAATTCAATTTCCCCTGCTGCGGGAATCCCTCTCGCTTTACTATTTTTTGCAAGTATAAGAATAGACCAACATTTTTGGTCTTTATTAGAAAATTCATCTCAAGCGCAGGAGCTTTCAGAAGTTAAGCACGCGTTGACATTCCTAAAAGGAATTCAAGAAAAAACTATCGATTTTAATGAAATATTTTTGACAAAGAATATCACCAAAGAAGAAGAATGGAATTGGTTTAAACTACAAGTCTACAACTTTAAAGCAAAACAACTTCATGAGGATACAACTAAAGATAAACTTAGGATCCTTTCACAAATTGCAAATGTAACATTAAACAATTTGAATAGTCTTAAAAGAAAATTGAATGATACAAAATTGACGATTGAGAATAGAATTTTTTATCTAAAGATAAGCCAGAAGTCTATTGTAGTTAGCCTTGCGGTTTATTCATTACAATCGTTCAAGCTTCCTGCCAAGATTCACAATATTGCCATGCTCGCATCAGTGGCGCACATTACTTTTTCTCTTCAATCTTATTCTTGGTTGTTCAGGCAACAACAGGAAAATGCTAAAAAATTGCAGAGGCTGGAACAAGAAGAACACTTTGCTACAAAGTTTGTAAAGGGTATCTCGTAGCCAAGTAAGTAATAAAGAGAACTTTAAGTCTCTCCAATCAATGAAAGAAACATAGGCAATTGCTCCATTGAAATCAATCGTGTTGCATTGGGAAATAACTCCTTTAGATGTTGCAAAATGCTATTAAACATTTTGCAACCTTTTATCTTGAAGGCAAGATTAATTTGGAAGTCTCAAACGCCCTGGTTACGCTCTGATTACGCACCGGTTGCCAACTCCAAAATTTTCCAGCTTTCAACAGGTATACTTACTAAAATAATTTAGTCGCTGAAATGCCGAGTCTATGGTTTGCTTCTATTTCTGTTAATTTAAAATAGCGATATTCGAAATTGGTTTCGAATCCAAAAAGAGAGCACAGCTTAACTCCTAGAAGTGCTTGCCAGGCAAAACCGCCGTGATGACAGTGATTTTTAACCTTGTGAGAATATCCCCCCATTCCTTCTCCATTTGCTTGCGCATATCCCACACCGCCCCCAAAGAATGGGCTGATCAGAAAAGGAATATCGAAATCGACAATAAAATTTGTTAGGCAAGACCATATATCGATATGTCCTTTAACATGATGTCTTGAAAACCCATGTTTGGAAATAGATCGAAGATCTGAATGTTGAAAACAAAATTCTTCTTCGATTCGAAAAACATTGCAAGTTGTAAAGCCAACTCTTCCCCCAAGATAATAACCCCAAGAGGTTTCAAGCTTCGAATCTTTGAGTTCATACCCGCCTGTTCCTCCTCCAATGACACCAACATAGGGTTCAGCAAACATCATATTTATTAAAAGAAAGGAAAGAAGAATCACATATTTCATTAAAAAAACCTAACGAGTGTCAATCCGAATTTATTATTGCTAAATTTATTTTCTAATTTAAAAAAACGATATTCAATATTGATCTTTAAGTTTGGGCAAAGAAAAAAATTTAGATCGGCTATAATTTGCCAGCATAAGCCATTTTTGTGAAAGGAGGATTTTATTTTTTTTGATGCCGTTATATTTTTAACTGTTTGAGACAACGTCCCGGACCAATGACCCTCTGCATTCCCATACCCGACTCCTCCGCCAATTGATGGGCTTCCGGGGTATGGAAAATTTAAATCTAAAACGGCATTTCCCATAAAAGAATAGGTATTGATTGTGCCATGTGCGTGATCCAGTGAAATATTGCCTACTATTAATCCGTTGACATCATTTTCCTGCCAAATGGCATCTGCCTCAAGGCGAAAATTAGGCAATACTTTTTTTCCAATGTTTATCCCTGCATAGTAGCCTCTATTTAAATGAACATTTTGGTTATCTAATTCATATCCCCCATTCATTCCGCCAAAAGCAGAAATATAAATCCCAGAAGGTTGATAATCGAGTAACCAAGGAATTGTGGGAATTGTGGGAATTGTGGGAATTGAGGTAAAACAACAACACCGAGCTTCCGCTAATGAAACAACAAACAGGGAAATAAAACAGATCATAAATTTAAACATACTTTTCCACTTATATCATTTTTTTTGGATCGACGATGGCATCGAATTGTTCTGCAGTGACAAAACCAAGCGTTATCGCTGCCTCTTTTAAAGTTAAATGGTGATCATGCGCATATTGAGCAACTTTGCAGGCATTATCATAACCAATCTCTGGTGTTAAGGCAGTAATTAACATTAAAGAGCGGTTCAGAAACATTTCAATTTGCTTGCGATTTGGTTGCAATCCTTCAATTAAAAAGCGTCGAAAATTAGTGCAACTGTTTTGAAGTAATCGTAGGGAGTGAAGGACATTATACATGATCAATGGCTTGTAAACATTCAACTCTAAATGCCCTCCACACCCACCTAAAGTAACCGCAAGATCGTTTGCAATTATCTGGATAGCGACCATTGTCATTGCCTCACATTGCGTAGGATTAACTTTTCCCGGCATAATCGAAGACCCTGGTTCATTTTGAGGAAAATAAAGTTCATGAATTCCGCACCGAGGGCCGCAAGTTAATAATCGAATATCATTTGCAATTTTTGTAAGCGTATTGGCTAAGGTTTTTAAATTGCCGCTCAAATTGACAAGCGCATCATGAGATCCGATCGTAGCGAATTTATTTGGTGCCGGGATAAAAGGAAGATTTGTAAAGGTAGCGATATATTGAATGGCATGGATATCGAAATCTTGAGGGGCATTTAAGCCTGTTCCAACGGCTGTCCCCCCTAGCGGAAGTTCATAGAGTTTTGTTAAGCTTTCTCTGATCCATTGAATATTATCTGTCAGAAGTTGCGTGTATCCGGAAAATTCCTGACCAAGCGATAGGGGTGTTGCATCTTGCAGATGTGTCCTGCCAATTTTGATGATCCCCATCCACTCATCCTCCTTTCGTTTCATCGCGTCGCGTAAATTTTCTAGAATAAAAAGAAAGGTGTGAGTTTCAATCGCCGTCGCAATGAGCATGGCAGAGGGAAAAGTATCATTTGATGATTGTGATTGGTTGACATGGTCATTTGGGTGTATGAATGTCTTGGATCCTAAAGGCAGACCGGCAATCTGACACGATCGATTGGCGATGACTTCGTTGACATTCATATTAAACTGCGTGCCGCTGCCACCCATCCATACATGCAAGGGAAACTCCCTGTCATGTTTTCCAGCTAATACCTCATCGCAAACTTGGCAAATTAAATCCCTTTTTTGTTCATCAAGATCTCCATCCTTATGATTAACAAGAGCTGCAGCCTTTTTGATCATGGCATAAGCTCTGATCATATGAGGGGAAAAAAGTTCGGGACCTATGTTAAAATGCTCTAAGGATCTCTGAGTTTGAGCCCCCCATAACTTATCGATTGGAACCCTTACTTCACCAAGACTATCTTTTTCAATTCTAAATGCTTCTTTTGCCATATGTCTTCATTTATCAAAAACTTTTTTAATCTTCCATATAGGAATCCATTCTTGAAATGGATATAATTTTTCTATTTCACACTTAAATGTGCATAATGTCCCTGAAGTGATATGTATAGGGGCTCCATTTTTAGTTGTCCAGCGATAACCAGAAAAATTGTTTGAATCTTTTTCCAAAGAAACTAACACTTCAATGACAGGTTCACCTTGAGAAAAATAATCAATTAAGGAGTCATTGTGAAGATTTTTTTTTAATCGCCCATAAGAAGTGGGGAATTGAGAGATGTGTATCACTTCACCGATGATCGCTCCAAATTCATGACTATTTAATGTTGATAATTCAACTTCAACTCTTGAGTGAAGAGACACCTTTTTCCCATCATCGAGAGGGAGAAACCCATAAACAATGGCTTGACTGGGATTTTGATTGAAGATTTCCATTCGAGCGACAATATCCCCTTCTTTAATCAATTGATTGGGGTGGGCAATCCATGCGATTAATTTCCCTGAGACTGGGCTTTGAATAATAAGGTTATTTTTTTCATGTAAGATCTTTTCTCTCTCTTCATAAGAAGAATAAAGTTTTTCGTTTAGAGAGTGCAATAAAAAAGAGTTCTCCAATAAAAGCGCTTTTTTCTTTTCTAACCGATCGATTGTTTTCTCGATCGAAAGAAGGCGTTGGTTGATTTCTTTATCTGATAAGAAAGCGATAGGCTCCCCTTTCTTAACGAACTCACCGGTTTGAATGGAGATTTGATGGATCCTTCCCTCGGTATGGCTTTCTATATTGGCAAATCCTTGCTCGTAGCTTAATATCCCAATTCCTTGCGCATCGATAATCATCGTTCCGAAAAAAAACCAGTAAATCACACCCATCAGTATAATGGACAAACCTCCCCAGAACATCCAATTTTTATAAGAAAAAATAAAGAGATGTTGTTCAAATTGACTTGAAGATGAATAAGAATCTATCGCTGCATGTCTAAAAATACCTTTACTTTTCATATATACTCCTTCCAGTTGAATATTGGACTTTTGAGCTAGCTTGAAAGCTCCCGCGGTTGAGAGATGGCACCTTGCAAAGTATTAATAAAAAAAATGACAAATTCGGTCTCACAACCCCGGGGCGTTGATGCAGAGACAAAAATAAAA
>JANWJE010000139.1 GCA_025451995.1 Parachlamydiaceae bacterium
AATAAAAACCATTTTACGATCGCACAACCCCGGGGATTTTGAGCTCTCAAAAATCAAATTTTGGAGTTGTTTCGGTACAAATTTGAAATCTGCTAAAAATTTTATCCAAACTCGCCGGAATTCTAATTTTTTCACAGCCTCTGCGATCATGCACATCATGTTTCCTTTTTGAATTAATTTCATATTGTTGTGTCTAAATTTAATGGTTAATTTTAATCCATCCATAAATTTCAATTTTTCATGTTGTTTGTGTATAACGCTTGACAATCATTTGGATTAGACATTTTTGAGTCGAAGTGATAGCATAGTGTTTTATAACTTGCATTAACAAGTTTAAAGCTTAACCATGCCACGCTATTTAGACCCAAAAGCCGATATTGTATTCAAAAAAATATTTGGAGATCATCCCCATTTATTGATTAGTTTTTTGAATGCAATGCTTCCACTTTCACCGGAAAGTGCGATTGTAGAGTTAACTTACTTATCATCTGAACAAGTGCCTGATATTCCTGAATTTAAAAGAACAATAGTAGATGTCAAATGCAAAGATATGAAAGGGCGCACTTTTATTGTCGAAATGCAGATGAACTGGACTGATAGTTTTAAACAAAGATTACTATTTGGTGCTAGCCAAGCTTTTGTTAAACAGCTAGAAAAGGGAAAATCTTATGATTTTCTTCAGCCTGTGTATGGCTTAGGGATAGTAGCTGATATCTACGATAAAAATACACCCGATTGGTATCACCATTATCAATTAGTTAAAAAAGGATCGGCGGAGGGAGATATCATCGACCATCTTCAGTTGATTTTTTTAGAATTACCTAAATTCCCTGTTCATTCATACAATGAAAAAAGATTAAGACTTTTGTGGTTGCGTTTCTTGCGAGAGATAGATGAAAAGACAAAATTTGTGGCAAAAGAACTTTTAGAAATCCCTGAGATAGCTGAGGCTGTCAGTCTTGCAGAAGAATCCTCTTTTACACCTGGAGAATTAGAATCATATCAAAGTTACTGGGATTCTGTTAGATGTGAAAAAACATTGATACGAGATAAATTTTTTGAAGGAAAAAAAGAAGGTTTGGCCGAAGGTTTGGCCGAAGGAAAAGCCCAAGGAAGAGCCGAGGGCGAAATGCAGACGAGGGTAGAAATGGCAAAGTCTTTGCTAAAACAAGGCGTTGATGTTTCTATCATTGCATCAGCTAGTAATTTATCCGAGGATCAGATTCGATTATTGAAACATTAGGCTTCTTGCATATTTGAGCAATAGCTCTTTCTTGCCGCGTTGAGTAGCTATCGGAAATCTTCTTAGAAAAGTTGGTTCAAGGGTCGTTGTTTATTGTGCAAGGCCGCAAAGGGTTAAAAACTTTTCGGGGATTTTCGATTCAAAACGGCATTCTTTTTTACTAAAGGGATGTTTAAAAGCAAGCAGATGAGCATGCAGGCATAATCTTTTTAAAGGATTTGTTTGAGCGCCATATTTCTTATCCCCAACAACGGGATGTCCGGCTGATTGACAATGGACCCGAATTTGGTTTTTGCGGCCTGTTTCTAATTTGAGCTCGAGGAGTGAGCATTTTTTTGAGCTTTTAATTTTTTTAAAATGGGTGATCGCCAATTTCCCTTTTTCCGAGTCCTCTGTTTCGTGAACAACATATTGTTTATCTTCAAACTGGTAACTTTTCCACATTCCTTTTTCAACTTGAATGGCTCCCTCAACGACTGCAGTATAGGCCCGTTCAATATCGTGAATTTCAAATAAAGATTTAAGCTGATTGCACGCCTCTTGACTTAATGCGAAGACCATTACACCCGAAGTGTCTTGATCGAGCCGGTGAACAACATAGACTTTTTTGGGATAATAATGCGCTTTTAATAACGCAAAGGCCGTTTCTCCTTTTTCATAAGCTGCAGCCACGCTGAGAAGCCCTGAGGGTTTATCAATGATAACTAAGTCGGAGTCTTCATAGAGGATTGGTACACCTGAGCGGACAATCTTTTTCTTCTGGCCCACCGAGATAGACTGTCCCTTCAATACCTGCACGCTAGAATTTTTGATGGGGACGCCATCAACCTCGACTCTCCCTTCTTTGATCCATGAGCGTAAAGTGTTTTTTGAGCTATTAGGAGAGATTTTTAATAATATATTGAGAATATTTTCATCTTGAGTGGCTTTGAAATCCATAATGTTATCCAATTGATTTGACGAATTTATTTCTATTTTTTATAATGATCGTCTAATTATAACATTTTAAACCAAAGAGGAACAATGGCAAAAGAAGAGGCAAAAAAAGTAAAGCGTCCAAGTCCACTAAAGCGCGATTTACAAAATGAAAAAAGAAGATTAAGCAATCGTATTTATAAATCTCGCGTTAGAACAGCCATCCGCGCTTTTCAAGACTCTATAGGCAAAGAAGACGCGAATCAAAAACTCAATGAAGTCTATAGCATTTTAGATAAATGCGCGAAAAAAGGTGTGTTCAAAATTAATAAAGTAAGCCGTACAAAATCACGCCTTGCGGCCCGTGCTGTAGCTAAAGTTTAATAGTTTCTCTCACTGTGCATTCTGTATGATCTTGCCTCAGAGGGTGTTTGATAAATGAAAGGGCTCTTAAGGAGGTGTGAAAGCTCCCGCGGTTAAACGATCGCAACAGGGGTTATATTAAATCAATATTACCCCTGTTGCGATCGTTTAACCCCGGGGCTTTGACACTCCCTTAAAAAACCTTTGATTTATCAAATACCCTCTCAATTTGCAAGAAAAGTTACAGAGCACATTGAGACATATAATTATTTTATGAAAAAAATAAATTTATATTTTTTCTTTTTCTTCTTTTTTTTCTCTCTTATTATTGCGGAAGAAGAGCTAAAGCCCAACTTCACAATCACCATTCCCATGCGGGATGGGGTGAAGCTCCCCACAGATCTTTATCTCCCTTCGCCAGATGCTAAAGGGCTTCCTTGTATTCTTTTACGCAGTCCTGCAGGAAGGAATTCTCATTTTAAAGAATTTGCTAAAATAGCCAAGGAAGGCTATGTGGTGGCGATTCAAGAAACTCGCAGTGCATTAGATGCTGAAGGAAAAACCCTTCCATTTATTTCCGATGGTTGGGGAAAAATGCAGGATGGATATGACACCGTCGAATGGCTAGCTCAGAGCCCATATACCAATGGGAAAATAGGCACTTGGGGCGCTTCTGCCCTCGGCATCACTCAATTGTTAATGGCACCAACTCAACCTCCACATCTGAAATGCCAATACATTTTAGTGGCGGCATCGAGCCTCTATCACCATGGTCTTTTTCCCGGTGGACAGCTTCTTAAGGATCAGGCTGAGGGTTGGTTGGGGCTTTATGCTCGGGATTCGGGAATTCAAAATTATGTTTGCCAGCGCCCTTTTTATAATGATTTTTGGAAACAATTAAATACATTAGAATTATCCCACAAGGTCCACGTACCGGGGATACATGTTGGCGGTTGGTATGATACATTTTTACAAGGAACTTTAACTTCATTTTCCTCCCGTCAGTATCATGGAGGGAAAGGTGCTAAAGGGCAGCAGAAGCTAGTCATTGGACCATGGTCTCATTTTTGGCCGTATTCTTACCATTTTGGCGATTTTGAAATGCCTAAATCAGCCATGGCACCTCCTATCGATATCTCCCCTAAGAGATGGTTTGATTATTATCTAAAAGAAATGCCAAATGGAATCGAGCAAATTCCTTCTGTCATTTACTATGTGATGGGCCCTTTTGATGGCACTCCCTCTTCAGGCAATCAATGGCGGACAGCAGAGGTTTGGCCCATTCCTGCCAATCAGATATCCTATTATCTCACCCCTGATTTAAAACTTAAATCAGCTTCCTCAGAAAAAGGGGAATTATCTTATATTTACAGTCCTGAGGACCCGATTCCAACAATTGGGGGTCGAAATTTATTTCTTGAATCCGGGCCTAAAGATCAAAGACCGATTGAAAATAGAAAAGACATTCTCGTATTTACCAGCGATAAATTAGATCAAGAAGTGGAAGTGACAGGGCCCATTACAGCCATTCTTTATTTTAAAACAGACCAAAAAGATACCGATCTCGTTCTCCGCCTCTGTGACGTCTATCCGGATGGAAGAAGTATTTTAATTTCTGAAGGGGGCACCCGCTGCAGTGTTAACTGTCTCATCGAGCAAGGTTGCCATCTTGAGCCAAATAAAGTTTATGAAATTAAAATTGATCTATGGGCCACAAGCATTGTTTTTGCTAAAGATCACGCCATTCGCTTATCTGTCTGCAGTTCGAACTACCCACGCTTTGAAAAAAATCTCAATATTGGATTTTTAGGCAACCATATGGGAAAATCAGTGCCGGCTAAAAATACCGTTTTGATGGGAGAAGAAGCCCCTTCTCAAATCGTTTTACCTGTGGTAGAAGCAAAAAAGGAGCCTTCGGCGTTGTCACATCGTTTAACTTGTTTTTGCACATTTCCTTATTCACAATCATAATAGCTTATGCCACTGTCTCCATTTTTCCATATGAGAATAGCATCATTAGGAATCGGAATTCTTTTGTCTTGTTTAGGATCGAGTATTTTATTACCCCACTTGGTAATTGAATTAATGCAATAAAGATCCACAGCTAAATCATATAAACGCCACCACCCTTGAGTAGGAACGACTAATTTAACAGCTTTTGTTATTTGCACTTCATTTACCATTTTGTTATATTCCAATTTTTGTTCAAATAATAAGATGAGCTTATCTTCCTTCGGGGATTGATATACCGAATGTACCATCAGGTAATGTGCGGGATCTGATAGATTTCTCTTTAAGTAAATAGTTTGCCACATTTTTATTCCTTTTTTAATTTTAAAATTTAATTATAACAAAAAGATTATAAAAATTATAACTATTTTTTTACAATATTAATTATTATTAACAATTAGTTGAAAGTAGAATGAAAAGTCGAAATAGAAAGCGAATCGATTTAGAGCATCACTCCATCCCGACAAAAGCCAATCGCATTCTGCACTTTATTTTAATCGCTTTGCTGCTCATTATAATAAGAGTTTGGCATCTCTCTGTCATTCAATATGATAGGCGATTAGAAGACTCGCAAAAACCCCAAAGAAAAGTTGTGATTGAACCTGCGGTTCGAGCGACTATTCGAGATCGTTTTAACCTCCCTTTGGCAATCAATAAAATTTCTTATCAAGCGACTATTCTCTATTCGCAATTGCGCACGATTCCAAGTATTGCATGGCAAAAAACAGCAAATGGTCAAAGGGAAAAAATTTTTAAAAGAAGAGAATACATCCATCAACTTTCCACGCTTTTAGCAAAAGAATTAAATCTGGATGCGGAGAGGGTTGAGGATTTAATCCATGCAAAAGCCTCTTACTACTCGCAAATGCCATTTGTCATAAAGGACAATTTGAGCGAAGAGGAATACTATCGCTTAAAAGCGATGGAAAGGGATTGGCCCGCCTTACATGTTCGAGAGTTGCCCACAAGATATTATCCAAAAGGCCGGGTAGCCGGGGACATTATTGGATATATGGGGGCTATCAACCGGACAGAATATGAAAAAATTTTGCATGAAATTCGGGCACTTGAGCAGTACATCCGAGCAAGGGAAAATGATATTGAAGTTGAAAATCCCATGGGGATTGAAGATACTAGGCAGGCGAGGAGGCGATTAAGCGAGCTGCAAGCAAAGGCTTACTCCTTGGATGATTATATCGGCAAAACGGGGATTGAAGGGGTGTATGAAGAGCAATTGAGAGGGTATTATGGAAAGAAAATTTTTTATGCGGATTCAAAAGGAAATTTTCTTAGAGAACTTCCGGGTTCTCGCCCTGCATTGGCGGGCAATCGTGTTCTTTTAACGATTTCCAGCGAACTGCAGGAATATGCTGAACAGCTTCTTACTCAGAATGAAGCTGTGCGAATGGTGAGAAAATCGCATAGAGGCCCGATCAAAAAAACAGTGATTGCAGATAAAGAACCATGGATAAAAGGCGGAGGGATTGTCGCTATCGATCCTCAGACAGGGGATATCCTAGCTTTAGCTTCTTACCCTCGTTTTGATCCGAATGATTTTATTTTATCGGGAAATAGTGAAGAGAATAAAGGGAAGAAAAAAAGGATTCATAAATGGTTTGAAAATCAAACCTATCTTGGGCAGCTTTGGGATCAACAACAAACACTTTCCAGAGAAAGATATGACCTTAAAAAACACACCTTTTATGATGAAGAATTTGTGTTGAGTTGGAAAACGTACCTTAATTTTATTTTGCCAAAAGAGGGGAAACTCAAGCAATCGATTGAAAAAATTAAAACGATCTCTCAAGCGATTGAGATACAAAAGCAAATTGACATCCTTCGTTCATTATTTTCAGATTTTGATCTATATACAATTTTTAATTATCTTTATTTCAATGACTCCCATGAGCCTTATGGCCCTCCGTTAAAAGGGGAAGATAAGCAGAAAATTCAAGCGAAAATGCTGTTGCATCAACCAGCTATTCAAACAATCAAAAAGCAGCTAGACCCCTATTTTAAAGATTGTCCTTTAAATTATGATAAAGTGTTAATCGCAGACCTTTGCCGCTTAGCAGTCGATCCCTCCCGATTTTCTCCCGCTTTATTGGAAAAATTGGGTAAAGAAAGCTTAGAAAAATACCATGAATTAAAAGGATATTTTATTTCTTTAGAAAAAAATCTTAAGGAAATTGCAAAAAAAGCATTTCATGAAAACGAGTTTAAAAGATGGCGATTAGAAAATGAAAAAGACTTTTTAAAAATTAAACGAAGTGAAGAAAAACAAAATAAAACGTACCCTAAACCCTATATCGATTATTTAGACAGCCATGAATCCCTCTTATTTCAAAAATTTTGGCAAGATAATCAATGGGAGATGATTGCGATTTTTATTCATGGAAAACGATTAGAAGGTCTTTTAAGTAATTATCAAGGCGTTTTTGAAAAAGTGCAAAAAGAATGGATGGAAAAGAAAAAATTTGATCCTCTTTTTCAAGGACTCAAACCTTTAACAATAGATCTGGCGATTGAGTGTTTGAAATCGATGCGAGCTTATGAGCAATTGACTCGTCCCTTGTTGGGCCGTTATCGATTAAAAAACGGAAAAAATTTAATTGAAAAAGATTTAGCCACAGCTTTCTATCCGGTTTACGGGTATGGATATGGGAGATCGCATGCTTATCGGCAATCGACCATCCAAGGGTCTCTTTTTAAATTAGTCACAGCTTATGCTGCATTGACACAACGTTATAAAAAACTGGATAAGCAAGCCATCACCCCACAAGATTTAAATCCACTCGTCATTATTGATGAGATATTTGACCACGGAAATACAAAATATGTGGGATACACTGAAGAGGGAAAACCCATCCCCCAAATTTATAAAGGAGGAAGATTACCGAGGAGTTTAGCTTTAAAGCATCGTCAAAAAGTCGATCTTTTAAAGGCTATCGAATATTCAAGCAATCCCTATTTTTCTTTATTAGCCGGAGAGTGTTTGGAAAGCCCGGAAGATTTGACACAAGCCGCTCTTCTCTTTGGTTATGGGAGCAAGACAGGGCTTGATTTGCCGGGAGAAGCCGCCGGAAAAGTTCCTCGAGATCTTTTGACGAATCGCACAGGACTTTATGCGATGGCGATTGGCCAACATTCACTTGTGGTTAACCCATTGCAAACAGCATTAATGTTATGTTCAATAGCAAATGGCGGTAAAATTTTAAAACCGAATATTGTTAAATTAACAGCGGGCAGACAACATTCCTTGGGCGAGGATCAAATTGTATGCCTTCCCCATTTTCCTTTTCAAAATCAACTTTCCCACATAGGGATAGATTTTCCATTATTTAGTGCATTGTCTGCTAAAGAAAAAGATTTTGTGAAATTTACACCTGCTATTGTTAAAAGAGAAATTTTTATGCCGGAAATGATTCGCCAGCTTCTTCTAAAAGGATTAAAGGCAGTCACAGAAAGAACCCATCAGGAAAATATCAATGCTTTGGCTCGTCTGTATAAGGATTATCCTGAAGCGATTAAAACTTTTGCAGAATCAAAAGAATATCTCTATGGAAAAACCAGCACTTCTGAATCGGTAGAAAGGATAGATCTCGATTTAAAAGATGGAACTAACATTTATACCCATGTTTGGTTTGGCAGTATCGCTTTTGAAGAGAAAGATAAAAAAAATGGAAGAGCGAACTTTCTTTTAAAAGATCCATTTGGAAAGCCGGAGGTGGTGGTTGTTGTTTATTTGCGCTATGGTGGATATGGGAAGGAAGCTGCCCCAATAGCTGCACAAATTGCAAAAAAATGGCGCGAGATAAAACAAAAATATGAGCAATCTTCTTTTTAAGAAATTTTATTTTTAGTAGATTGTTGCATCAACATTTCAATGGAGTTTTCTATGAAATTATTCATTGCGATTTTTTTAGCAGTTTCATTCCTAACATACGGTGCTGATACACGTAATGTAGATAAGGAAAATTCAGAACTATATTTAGATCTATTAAAAAAATGTTTGTTAAATACCATTTATGAAGATCAAAACATTATGCCAGGATTCCCACCGGAATTTAATGCAGAAAACAGGGACAATGGGTATGATTGGCCGGCTTACGCCCATACCATGATTGGAAAAAAAAGAATGGATAATCTCCATTATTGCATCAAACAACTATTAATCAATAAAGTTCCGGGTGATTTTATAGAAACAGGTGTATGGAGAGGGGGTGCCACAATATTTATGAGGGGTGCTTTAAAAGCATATGGAGATAATGAGCGAAATGTTTGGGTCGCAGATTCTTTTGAAGGATTGCCCGTTCCTGATGCTAAAAAATATCCTGCTGATTCAGGTTGGGATTTTCATCTTTATCCACAACTTGCTGTTTCATTGGAGCAAGTGCAGGCTAATTTTTCAAAATATGGTCTTTTAGATGATAGAGTGATATTTTTGAAGGGTTTTTTTTCTAGAACCTTGTCAACTGCTCGGATTAAAAAAATCTCACTCCTTCGTTTAGATGGAGACCTTTATGAGTCAACTATGGATGCATTGATAAATCTATATCCAAAAGTTTCAATTGGCGGGTACATTATTATCGATGATTATTGTGTGCCCCCATGCAAAGCTGCAGTGGAGGATTATAGATCTTCTTTCAAAATTAAAGATCCCATTCAAGAAATTGATGGTATGGGTGTATTCTGGAAAAAAACAAAATAAACATTGATTAATTTTTCTATGATGGGTTAAAAGTTCTGGCAATTTTACCAAATTTCGGAGCTTAACCCATCATGATGTACTTTCTTCTTTTCTTTTCTCCCTTTTTTTTCTTTAATCAAACCGACTCTGATGAGCAAATCGATTCAAATGAAATAGTTTTTGAAAAAAATGACTATGAAGATCAGCTTTTAGACGAAAAATTAAAAAATGATTTATTAGTTCAAGAAATTGAAAATAGAATCATAGAGAATTATTCATTGATTGAGAAAATAGATTTTTTTGAAAAAACAATGATCGAAAAAAATGAAAAAATTAGTTTTTTAGAAGAAAAAACTAGGGAAAATAATCTGCTTAGCGAACAGATCAAATTATTAGGAATAAAAGCCGATGAAAATGAGCTGCTTGTTGAAAAAATAAAATTTTTAGACAAAAAAATGGATGAAAATGTTGGATTGAAAGATCAAATGTCCGTTTTGGAAAATAAAAGAAGTACCACTTCACGAGTGTATCTTGAACTCTTAAAACGGTGCTTATTGAATACCATTTATGAAGATCCAAATATGAATCCTCATCTTCCGTTAAATTATGATGCTGCCCTCAGAGAAAATGGCGGAGATTGGCCTCTTTTAGCCCACTCGTTGATTGGAAAAAAGAGATTAAGTCAAGTTGAAGAATGCGTCCATCAAGTTTTAAAAGATGAAGTTCCCGGAGATCTTGTCAATGTCGGGACTTGGAGAGGGGGAACAGGAATTTTAATGAGAGGGTGTTTGAAGGCCTATGGTGATGATACCCGTAATGTATGGGTTTTCGACACTTTTGAGGGTGTGCCTGCACCAAATGGTTCAAAGTACCCTATAGATGCGCCTTGGGTTTTTAATGTTTATAAGGAATTGGCAGTTTCTTTAGAGCAAGTAAGATTAAATTTTTCAAAATATGATCTTTTAGATGATAACACGCGATTTGTCAAAGGGTTGTATGCGCAAACCCTCCCTAGCACACCCATCAATAAAATTTCTGTTCTTTGTGTTTTTGGTTTTTTGTACGAACTGACGATGGATGTTTTAGTCAATCTATACTCTAATGTTTCTCCGGGGGGTTATGTCATCATTAATGATTTCTCCTTGCCAACTACACAAGCTGCCGTTAATAATTTTAGGAATGCCTATCAAATCACAGATCCTATCCATCAAATCGATTCTGTTGGGATCTATTGGCAAAAAAATAATTAGGAAAAGGGATGGATGATTTTTATTGCAAAAAAAGAAAGCTTCCTAGATAATCCTTTCTTCATTGCGCCTGTAGTTCAATGGTAGAACAGTAGCCTTCCAAGCTACCAGTGTCAGTTCGATTCTGACTAGGCGCTACCCTCTTTATATTAGAAGACTAATCTTAGAGAGCCACTCAAACATTATTAACCAAGACCGAAATCTCGTAATTAGAACGAGATGCCGTCGTCAATAGAAAGGGACAAGGCTTGGCGCAGAAACAAAAAAAAAGCGATCCTGCTGTATCAATTAAAGATTTATTAGAAGCTGGTGCACATTTTGGACACCAGACAAGTCGTTGGAATCCAAAAATGAAGCGATTCATTTTTGAAGAGCGAAATGGTTTATATATCATCGACCTCGCAAAAACACTCCAACAAATTCGCAATGCAGTTGAAGTTGTCGCTGATTTAATCGGAAAACATAAGTCGATTTTATTTGTTGGAACAAAAAAACAGGCAAAAGCTGTTGTTAAAGAATTAGCTGAAAAATGCGGCGAGTTCTATGTTTGTGAAAGATGGTTAGGAGGAATGCTCACTAACTTGCAGACAATTCGCCAATCGATTAAGAAGTTGGACCGCATTGAGAAAAGAATTTCTACCGGTGGAGAAGGATTAACAAAGAAAGAACTCTCCCTGCTCACAAAAGACCAAATTAAATTAGATAAAAACCTTTCTGGCGTGCGAGGAATGCGCAAACCACCAGGGCTTGTCATCGTCGTTGATCCAAGCAAAGAGCATTTAGCTGTTGCTGAGGCAAATAAACTCGGGATTCCAGTGATGGGGCTTGTCGATACCAATTGCAACCCAGATCCAATCGAGCATGTGATTGCTTGTAATGATGACGCTTTAAAAAGCATCAAGCTCATTCTCGAAGCAATCGCTAAAGCTATCATCGATAAGAAAAATGATATCAAGGTGTATGCAAGCAAAGAAGAGCAATCTGAAGAAGACGAAGAAGAAAATAGCTCTGGTTATCGAGAGGAAGATTTTGAGAAAGAAGCAGTATTGGAGGAGAAATAATGGCAACAATAACTCCTTCAATGGTTAAAGAACTCCGGGAGCGCACCGGGCTTGGGATGACCAGGTGTAAGGAAGCTCTCGAAGAGGCAAAAGGGGACATCGAGTTAGCTATTGCAAATTTGCGCAAAGCAGGAATGGCCTCTGCTGTAAAAAAAGAAGGGAGAGAAACAAAAGAAGGAATGATTGGATTCGCTGAAAGCGATACAACGGTTGCTATTGTGGAAATCAATGCTGAAACCGATTTCGTTGTAAAAAATGATCGTTTCAAAGAATTTTTGTTAAACATCGCAGAAGAAGTCGCTCATACCAATCCTTCTTCATTAGATGCTTTCTTGCAACAAAAATACACGAAGGAACCAGGTCTTACAATCGATCAATATCGAGCGACCATTGTTCAAACCATTGGTGAAAATATTCAAATTCGCAGAATTTTAACACTCAAAAAATCGCCTGATTTATCAATCGGAGTGTATTCTCATTTAGGTGGTAAAATTGTAACAGCCGCAGAAATTACCGGAAGCGATAAAGAAGAAGCATTAGCAAAAGATATCGCTATGCATATTGCTGCCGCCGCTCCGGAATATTTAACTCCAGATAAGGTTCCGCAAGCGATTATCGAAAATGAAAAAGATATTGCACGCAGCCAAATTCAAGGGAAGCCTGCTAATATCGTCGATAAGATTGTAGAAGGTAAAATCAATGCATTTTATGACTCTACAACACTTGTTCGTCAAAAGTACATTCGAGATGATTCCATTAGCATCAGCGACCTAGTCAATCGAAAGTCAAAAGAAACGGGCAAACCTCTACTTGTCACAAATTTCATTCGCTGGTCTGTCGGTCAATAAATTTGATTTGAAGGACGAAGAGAACTATACCGAAACAACTTCAAAATTTGGCTTTTGAGCGCGCCAAAGTCCCGGGGTTGAGCGATCGTAAAAGGCTTTGTATTGACTTAATACTATGCCTTTTACGATCTCTCAACCGCGGGAGCTTTCGCGCAGCTCAAAAACCAAATTTTGAAGTTGTTTCGGTATAATGATCGTTTAGTTTCTTCGTCCTTCCATAGTTAACGATTTAAGAAAAAAAGAGGACATCCAGGTCCTGTTTCTAGCTTTAATTTATTAGCTTCTGCTTGTAGTTTATCGCTTTTTCTCCCCAGTTTATCGGCTCTTTGTTCTAGGGCATTGATTTTTTTGATATTTTTTTTGCAAAAAGATTTTTTTTCGCTCTTTCCGGCATAAATATCTAACTGACTAACATCTAGTTTTATCATATAACATCTCCTGTTTTTGTATTAGACCTCTTTCGAAACTCATAATACCTTATATTTCGTAACCGCTCACGGGGTCTAGCAGGCTTCAAACGTGATTCTGAGGGCATCTGCACCTCATAATCAACATTTTAAGCTTTGCTAGACTCCGTGAACGGTTACTATATTTCTAGCGCATTAGCCGTTTCGAAAGAGATCTTTATCTTCGCTATTCCCTTTAATTAATTGAACAGGTCGAAAGAGTCAAGAAAAAAAAGAATTGAAGAGTTCAACTTTAACCTTCAAATAGACCTCTTTCGAAATTCGCTTTGCTTGAGAAAAAGGTTTAATATGGTCGAAAAATTTGGCAATAAAGACGTCAAAAACCAATTCTTTAATTTATAATTAATGTTTTTACGTAAAATTAATATTGAATTTAATAAATTTAATTTTATGCATTTTAAAATAGAATTAGAACGTTTTTAGGAGCTTTTATGAAGATTCAAAATAATCTCAATTTGCCTTCTTTCAATGGTTTAAAAACTTCAGAGACTTTTGAAATGAAAGAACGTGGAAGAGTCTTCCGATATATGGATATTGGAGGTTACATTCCGATTGTAGGGAGTGTGGTAGGCGTATGTCGCATTCTCTCAGGCATCGCTTATGGACTTTTAAGTTCTAAACAATCAGAAGGCAAATGGAGGGCCGGACAAGAAATTTTCAGAGGGTGTATTGAAATGGTTCCAATTCTTGGTCAGATAACCACGATTTATGGAGATACTGCAGAAGCATGGGGATGGAAAGCTTGGGGCGATGTCGGGACTGGTAAATATTATTTGGTAAAAAAAGGATCGGAACAAGAAATGGGGGTGTGTTGTTGGGATAAGGAGCCAAGCGATCGTGTAAAAAAAACGATGAATATTGGCAAGCAAAGGTTTTAACCGCCTCATTATTTCTGTTCAGTAAATATACTGCTTCCAGCTGAATCTTGGATTTTTGGGCTGCTTCAAAGCCCCGGGGTTGAGAGATCGTAAGAGGCATTGTATTGAATTAATACTATGCCTCTTACGATCGCACAACCCCGGGGCTTTGAAGCAGCCCAAAAATCCAAGATTCAGCTGGAAGCAGTATATATAGATGAAAAAATCTTTGCCTTAAATCTACCCTTTGCCTATTTTTGTTTGATTCAAAACGCTTTTGGAAACTCCCATGAATTTTTTTCTTTGTTTTTTTATTTTTATTATTCCTTTTACTATTCAATCCGTGCAGCCGTCGCAAGAGTTAATCTCTCTTGCACAAGTGACAAATAAAGATGAAAAACTCAATCAATATCTCTCTAAATTTCCTTTCAAAGACTATGATGTTTGTAAAGTAGAGGGTCTCGGTCAATTTTATGTCGATCGCATTGACGATTCAATAAAAACACATCTTCGCCAAGGCATCTATTGGGAATCGACAATTGGCATTATTCTCCGTCTGTTTGCCAAGCCTAATTCGATCGTATTGGATATCGGTGCGCATATTGGGATCCATACAATTACTCTATCAAAAAAAGTGGGGCCAAAGGGTCTGGTGGTAGCATTTGAGCCGCAGAATAAAATTTTTAGAGAGCTTAAGCATAATCTTAAGCTCAATCAATGTACACAAAATGTGATTCTTTTAAAAAATGCTCTTGGAGATAGCAGTGGTTTGATTGAAATGGATGTGAGAAGTCCTCAAAATGAGGGAGGAACATCTATAGGTCAGGGGGGCGATCAAGCTTGGATGGTCACTTTAGATAGTTTAAAACTAAACAATGTTTCTTTAATTAAGTTGGATGTGGAATCCTATGAAATGCAAGTTTTTTTGGGGGGCAGGGAAACACTTGTGCGAAATCGTCCTGTTATCATTTTTGAAATTTTAGGCAATAATGATTTGGACAATTGTCCGAAACAAATTAAGGAAAAATACGACGCGATCCTCTCTTTTTTAGATTCTTTGGATTATAATGTGCAAAGAATATGGGGAAATGATTTTATCGCTACTCCACGAGGCTTCTTTAATTACTAACTGGTTTGTGAATGAAACTTTTACTTCTTTTAAATGTTTACATTTATTTTATCTATTCCCCTTTAATTGCTGCATCTTGGTCTGTTCCAAAAAATTTATCCCAACATGGATATAATGCGACTGCACCTCAAATAGCTATCGATCCATTTGATCATTCGGTTGCCGTTTGGACGAGGTTTAATGGTCAGCATATGATTATTCAAGCATCGATAAAATTGAAAGAGAGGGAATGGCAAAAAATTCCATCAAACCTTTCACCGAATGATCAAGATGGATTTAACCCGCAGATAGCTATCGATTCATTGGGGAATGTCACTGTGGTATGGGAATCGTTTATTAACGAAAATTCAGTGATTTATGCGACAACAAAAAATATTGATGGAAAATGGTCAAGAAAGCCCCTTCAGCTTTCATCTAACGATTATCGAGCAACTTCCCCCAAATTAACTTTAGATTCATTGGGAAATGCCATAGTTGTTTGGGAAGCACATGACAGTGTCCGCTCCTCTATCCAGGCATCAATCAAGGAAATGGGAAAATGGAGTCAACCGATTCAAATTTCATCGGATAAATATCAGTCGAAAAATCCACAAATTGCAGTGAGTGGAAAAAATGACGTGATTGTTGTTTGGCAGGCATCCAATCAGAAAGGGGAGTGTATTCAATCTCAGAGAAAAGAGAGAAATGGATTATGGGAATCAAAAGCAGAGTCACTTTGCGAGCCTTCGGTTGGAAATTGTGATCCTCAGGTTGGAATAGATTTAAAAGGGAATATAACAGTTATTTGGAATCATTTTAATGGCATAAATGGAACCATTCAAGCCATTACAAAGATGTATGGAAAAAAATGGCAAACATCTCCTGATACAATTTCTTCCCCTCATTTAAATGCATTTTACCCACAATTGGCAGTTTATCCTTTTGGCGATGTGATCGCCGTATGGGAAGGTTCTAATTCTAAGCAAATCAAAGTGATTTTTTCATCGCAAAAAAAGTTGAATAAATCTTGGCAAGGCCCCAATATCCTTTCGGATCAGGAAGAAAGCTATCACTTTCCAAAAATAAAAATTGACAAACAGGGTCACTGCATGGTTGCTTGGAATAATTCGAAGGGTTTCACATCTATGTATGTGATTGAAAAACCGATTCGAGGGGAATGGCAGATGCCTGCGATTGTTTCATCGCCCGGCCGGAGTGCATTTTTGCCAGATTTTGCTTTTAATCAGGCGGGGAAAGCGACCTTTCTTTGGGTAGTACAAGATAGTCTTTCATTCATTCAGACAATGGATCTGTTGCGTAATAACGAGTATTATTAAGGCAATCGTCTATTGAAGTATTGTCAAAACTCAAATTTTGTACAATTTTTGAACTCATCTTCGAGGATAAGCAAACTATAGCTAAATAAATTTCTCGGAAGGAAAAACAATCTCTTCTTGCGAAATTTATACCGAAACAACTTCAAAATTTGGCTTTTGAGCGCGCCAAAGTCCCGGGGTTGAGCGATCGTAAAAGGCATTGTATTGAATTAATACTATGCCTTTTACGATCGCTCAACCGCGGGAGCTTTCGCGCAGCTCAAAAACCAAAT
>JANWJE010000140.1 GCA_025451995.1 Parachlamydiaceae bacterium
GAAAGCTCCCGCGGTTGAGAGATCGCAAGAGGCCTAGTATTAAATCAATACAATGCCTCTTGCGATCTCTCAACCCCGGGGCTTTGAAGCAGCCCAAAAGTCCAAGATTCAGCTGGAAGCAGTATATCTTGTTTATCCTGCCTATCCGTTAATGACATTAAACGTTCATAATGCGTATGGATAAAGGTACAGAATTTTATTATCAAAAAAGGTCTGATGAAATATCTAATTCTTCTTTTTTTTATCCCATTTGCTCTTTTTTCTATAGAAAAAATCAACTATCATTTAACCCAGGACCCTATTGATGTGGTCATCGTTTGTCATGAAAAAGATAAAGTAACATTGGATCATTGCATCCAAGGAATCAAAGAAAACTGCATCCATGTCGGTCAAGTGTTCATCGTCTCCGCTAAAAAATTATCCAATCAAGCAAAGTGGTTTAGTGAAAAAAATTTCCCTTTCAGCAAAAGCGAAATCGCCCTTGAGATAGCAAAAGGTGATAAAAAAAAATCGGAGAAGTTTTTACAATCCAAAGGTCGAGGAGCCGGGTGGTATTATCAACAATTATTAAAACTTTATGCCTCCTTTGTCATTCCAAATATTTCGCAAAATGTATTGGTATTAGATGCTGATACCCTTTTTATGAACCCCACTTCATTTTTAAATGAAGCCGGCGGTGGATTATTTTGTATCAGCCATGAGAAAGCAAAGCAAAATTACCTCGATCATGCCAAACGCCTGCTGCCAAACTACCAAAGAATTTTTCCCGAATATTATAGTGTATGCCATCATATGCTCATTCAAAGTCCCATTTTAAAAGATCTTTTTAGTCGAGTGGAAAGACATCATCGCATTCCATTTTGGCGGGCATTTTGCCGCTCAGTCGATTTCGAAGGGGAAAAAGGAGCTTCTGAATATGAAATTTATTATAATTTCGCTTTAAGGCATACCGATCAAGTAGAGGTGCGAGAATTAAAATGGCGAAATAGCGCCCATTTAGATGAAAAAGAGCTTTTCAAACAGGCAGGGTATCATTTTGTTTCATTTCACAGCTACATGCAGGGAAAATGGCCCAGAGCCTTTGGAGAAGGGCTCTTGCCTTCTTTTAAAAATTAGAAACCTCGATGTTGTATAATTTTTGGACGAAGATGAGTTCAAAAATTGTGCAAAGTCGAGGAAACCCATTCAGACCATTTCATTTGATAATCTGGAAATTCATTGCAGTAGCGGTAAAAAAGATGGATAAATTCAATGCGATCCTTAGCATTTTTTGTTAAATCTGCTGTGTATTTTTTTGTTTGAGTGAGATCCACTCCACCAATTAAATATTGTCTTTTCAAAATTTCATATAAAGTTAGAAATTTCCCGTTTTTTGCAATGTCGAAAAGAATAAGAAACGTGGTCGTTCTTCCTTTTCCGCCTTTGCAATGAAAATGAACCCAATAATGCTGCTTCAAATGTTTAATAAATTCAATAAGTTGATCGATTGTTTCATCGCTTGGCCGATGACGATCGGTCACTGGCAACCGAAAATATGCTGCTCCAATGCTTTTTACTAACTCTTTCTCGGTCTTAACCTTATTTATAAGCCATTTCTTTAATCCATCAAAAGGATGATAAGTTTCAATTATCCTCGATCTAACTGCTGATTGTAATCGTTGATTTTCATCTATTTCAATTTGTGAAAGGCTTTTATTCATGTTTGCGGAATTATCTCCATTTGTCCAACTTACAGGAAAACCATTAATAAAACCATGAGACTCCTCTCTCAAATCAACAACAATAAAATGTTTTGGCAATAGAGATAATTCATGAATCATCTCTTTGAAAGCTTCTTCTGAAAATTGGCCACTTCCAGAAATTCGCATTTCTTTCAAACCATGGCTATTAAAACTCTTAAATGTTGGAGAGATTTCCATTGTTCGAAAATTTTTCAGAAGATGGGGTTCTTTAGAGTCAGTGATGGGATAAATGCTTTCAAAAGCTGAACAATGAGCAATTACAACTAAGAATAAACTTATTAATAGACCTTTTGCGTCATTAGCTTTGCTTGAGAAAATGTAATTACGCAAGAGGTCTAATAAATGTTTCACTAGTTGCCTATGTCATTTGAAAATTTTTCTAATTGTGCTTGTCAATATCACCTTCTGAAGTTTATCATACAGAATATTCACTTAATTTTTTGATAAAAATGTTATTTTTATGAAATTTTGACAAGGAAGCGCTATGAATTTCGATCAAGCGAAGCTGCTAGTGAGCCATATCTTTTTATTTTTATGTCTATGCTTAAATGCATTGGTTGATGCAGTTCCCCCTTATCAGGAAAAAAATATTCATTATCGATTAACTGATGATCCGATTGATGTTGTCATTGTAACGCATCCCAAAGATAAAAAAAATCTTTCCTCTTGCATAAGAGGGATTAGAAAAAATTGTAGCAATATCAGAAGAATCATCATCGTTTCATCAGAAAAATTATCGGATCAGGCAGAATGGTTTGATGAAAAAAACTTTCCTTTTAATATAGATGATATTGCTTTGGCAATAGGAAAAGGGAGCAAGGCAGAAGCAGAAAAGTTTTTTAGATTTCATAACCGAGGCCCGGGGTGGTATTATCAGCAATGCCTTAAATGCTATTCACTTTTTGTTATTCCGGATATTTCTCCAAATGTGCTTATTGTAGATGCTGATCTCGTTTTTCTAAATCCTGTTAAATTTCAAAATGAATCATTTGGCGGGTTATTTTGCGTCAGCCAAATCACACCAAAAAAACTTTACATCAATCATGCTGAGCGATTGGTTCCTGGTTATAAAAGGATTTATCCCAATCATTACAGCGTCTGCCACCATATGCTATTTCAAAGAGCCATTATGGAAGATCTTTTTCGTGTAGTTGAGCATCATCATCACATGCCATTTTGGAAGGCCTTTTGTAACTGTGTGGTATTTAACCGAAAAAAAGGAGCTTCCGAGTATGAGATTTATTATAACTTCGCCCTCCAGCATACTAAACAAGTAGAAATTCGCGAATTAAAATGGATTAATAGCGGAAATCCAAAATTAGAGAATCAGTTTAGAATGCAAGGCTATCATTTCGTTGCTTTTCAAAGCTATTTAATTGAAAAACATATTCCAGTTGGTAAAGTTGGGCATAATTAGTACACTAGCTCGGGCTAGCGTTGCTCAAATTGATAGCCAAAGGCTTTGATGTCGCTTTGATATTTTTTGGCAATAATTTCTTTTGTCCGTTCATTGTAATAAGTGCTGTAATGTGCATGAGTCGATGGGTTTTTCTTAGGAATGTTTTTTTGTCCTATTCCTAAAATATTTAAAACATGCTGAAAATCTTGATCGAAATTTTCTAATCGTCCAATAAAATCAACCTGATCAACAGGAATTAATGCTGTTTGTAATCGAATATGTCTATCAGCAGTCATTAGATTTTTTTCTTTAATAAAATCGATAAAGTAATCAAATCCTTTATCAAAACATTCTCCATAATAAAATTCCCAGAGTGGATTTTTATTTTCAACTTTTTGACAATAACAGGAGACTACGCGTGCCCATGGATTTCTAACAAATGCGAACTTAAAATAACTTTTGTAACGATTTGGGTTGAATTTGAATTGTTCGGACCGTATAGGCATTGAAACATGATTGTTTCTAAATACGGCTTTAATAGTGGTTGAGCCGACTTTTGCCACTCGAAACCAGACAAAATGATGTTGAGGGCTAATCCCGACAACATATGGAGGTGTTAAAACCTCATTTGTGTTTGAAGCATAGCTTTCAGTTGTCAAAAGCAGAAAAAAATATAATAGCCCCCTTTTAAAACACCCTTTGCGCGATAAAAAGAATTTTTTTGGCAACTTTATTTTGAAATAATTTTGGAGAGGGATAAACATGGTTGTCTCTTAAAAAAGTTAATTTTTCGTAGGGTCTCTTTCAAGCCTTTCCCATAAATCGGTGGCATATTCTTGCAGTTGAGGATTAAGTGCGGGAAGCAAATGCTTGAAAAAATGCCCTTTATAATGCCCTATATCTTCAGTATCAATAAATGCGATTTTTCCAGAGCGCGTGAAAGGTTGATTGCGTGGAATGCTGTCGCATCCCTTAACAGCATGTAGAAGATGGCATAACTCAGTAAGAACCTCTTTATCCATGTTATAATAGCATTTTCGCGCTTGTCCATTTGGATCATCCCAATCATCATAAATATCCATTTTTTCAACGATGAGGAGATGTGAAAAAGGAGGGAAATTTCCTGGAAGTCGATACAACCATTTTTTAGGAATAACAATGTGTTTTAGTTTAAGTTTTTCTACATAATGGCTAAGAATTTGAGCTCCTTTAATACGAGTGATATAATTTTTAAGTTGAAAGAGTTGGAGCGTTAAGCTTGGATATTTCATTGAATCGGGATATTTTTTTATAAGATATCCGGGAATTGAGGGATGAGAACCAACCATTAATTGTTTT
Organism: Parachlamydiaceae bacterium; assembly: GCA_025451995.1. Taxonomy (GTDB): domain Bacteria; phylum Chlamydiota; class Chlamydiia; order Chlamydiales; family Parachlamydiaceae; genus JANWJE01. The sequence goes on from JANWJE010000140.1 coordinate 4,480, forward strand.
GTTATATCAACAGATTTAATTTTTAATCCCACTTTCACATTGAAGCCTGCTTTTTTAAAAGAGAGTGTAGATCGAAAAATACCGGAGCTATTTTCGAAAAGTTGTTTCAATTTTTTTTGTAAGGGATGATTTTTAGGAAGGAGATATTTTTTATAAGAATTTACTTCTGTGTTATTTTGAGGAGGTGTTCTTTGAACTCCATGAACAATGCTGCTAATAGAAAGAATATACGCTAAAAAGAGTCTGTTTATCGAGCGAATGGGGTTTCGAAAGAGGTCTAATCGCATAACTTCTCTAATTTTTTAATTTCAAAAATTGAAAGGATGGGGCCTTCTCCCATAATTCTCTTGCTTCATTATAAGCCTCATAAAGAGGTTTAGTTGCAGTTCCTAAATTATGCTCTTTTCTAAAGGCTGCTTCATTAGGAAATAAATGATCATAGTGCCCTCTTTTTTTTCTAGGAGGGAGAGAAAAAGAAGGAATGTTTAAAAATTCTCTAATCGCCTGCACAGTCTCTTTATCCCAGAGCCTTTCAAATTTAATCGCTAAAATATTCGCATTTTGAATTGAAGCCAGTTTTACATCTGCATGCAACCATGAATTTAAATGTTCAGTAATTCTCAGAGCATCATAGTTTAGCAAATTGTTATCGATTGTTTGTTGGTGTGCTCCTCCCAAATGATTAAACCAATCGCGATCTGCTTTTTCCACATGATTAAAATGTCTTTCGGCAAAAAGACGTTTGTGCAACATCATATATAAAGCAGATTCAGTTGCTTTATCGGGATTTGAAAAAATAAAGATGATTTTTCCTTTAAAACATTGATTTTCTGGTGGTAAAAGATGTGTTTTTAATACGTTGTTAGTGGGTATGTAACGTTTCAATTGACTTGTCATCATCGTGCTGCCTGATCGGCCAGTGCTAGCGAGTAAAACCACATCTTCTCTTCCACAATATTTTTTTAATTGTTCTCTATTTGCAATAAACACAGATGCATAATGTTGAAGAGGAAGATGGGTAAAGAGAAAGAGCGCTAGTATAAATATTTTCATCTTGACACCGCCGGATAATTAAAAAAGTAAGAGACTAACATATTGTATAGTTAATGCTCAATTTATATTTGACAAAATTTTTCATTTTCGGTGATAAGTTTAACTCGATTTTTTGTACGAAGTAGAGTTTAAACTTCATTTTATACCGAAACAACTTCAAAATTTGGTTTTTGAGCGCGCCAAAGTCCCGGGGTTGAGAGATCGTAAAAGGCATTGTATTGAATTAATACTATGCCTTTTACGATCGCTCAACCGCGGGAGCTTTCGCGCAGCTCAAAAACCAAATTTTGAAATTGTTTCGGTATATAGTAACCCTTAGAGAATCTATGAAAAATATTGAAAAATGGTTGTTACAAATTTTAGCACTCTTAATTTCTCCATTATTAATTTCAAGTACACCCCTTCCTTCTTCATTGCCGTCAATTGTCCTTAATCAAAGGCAGCATTGCGATCTAGAAATGATCATGGATGGCTCATTTGCTCCAATTGAATCTTTTTTAAATAAACAAGATTATGAATGTGTTTTAGAGAATATGCGTTTGAAAAACGGAAAACTATGGCCTATTCCTGTAGTACTCGATATTTCTCAAAAGCAATTAGAAAAAATTCAAATGGGTAGTCAAGTTGCTTTAAAAGATCAAGAAGGTTTTATTTTGGCCCTTTTAGAAGTTGAAGAGATGTGGGAACCGAATAAAGCATATGAAGCTGAAAAGATTTATGGGACTTGTGATCCTAGTCATCCGGGAGTTAATCACCTTTTTAATCAAACGGGAAATGTTTATATTTCTGGGAGGTTAACCAAACTGCAAGCACCTATTCATTTCGATTTTGTTGATTTGAGGAATTCGCCTTCAGAATTAAAGCAACAATTCGAAAAAAAGGGGATAGAAAAAATTGTCGCTTTTCAAACGAGAAATCCAATGTATAGAGCGCAATTTGAAATGACTTTAAGAGCCATTGAGCAATCGGGAGCTCATTTATTGATTCATCCCGCAATAGGAATGACCCAGCCGGGTGATATTGACTATTTTACAAGAGTCAAGTGTTACAAAAAAATGTTAAAACATTATCCTGAGGGTTCTACGACCCTAAGTTTGCTTCCTCTTGCCATGAGAATGGCAGGCCCAAGAGAAGCATTATGGCATGCAATCATTAGGAAAAATTATGGTTGCACTCATTTTATTATTGGATGTGATCACGCAAATCCTATCGATAGCACAGGGAAAAGCTTTTATACACCGTATGCAGCTCAAGAGCTTGTCACGAAATATGCCGACGAATTGGAAATTAATATTCTCCCTTTCAAAGAATTTGTTTATTCTCCTTCAGAGAAATGTCAATTGCCAATCGATGAAATCGATTTTGAAAGAGCCTTTATGACTTATTCTGAGGCTGAAATAAGACAATTATTAAATGAAGGCGCTGAAATTCCTGAGTGGTATTCTTTTCCGGAAGTTTCTGAAGAATTGAGAAAAAAATATCCTCCCCGTTCAAAGCAAGGTTTTACACTTTTTTTTACCGGCTTATCCGGCTCTGGCAAATCAACCTTAGCTAAAGGGCTAGAAGCTAAATTGGCAGAGGTTCAAGATAGGCCGATTACGATGTTAGATGGAGATATCATTCGCAATCATTTAAGTTCCGAATTAGGTTTTTCAAAAGAGCATCGTTCGCTAAACGTGCGAAGAGTGGGTTATGTCGCAAGTGAAATTACCAAAAATGGTGGAATTGCAATTTGCCCAATGATTGCCCCTTATGAAATTGATAGAAATTATAATCGCGATTTAATTAAAGTTCATGGCAATTTTGTTGAAATTTATGTATCCACATCTTTCGATGTGTGTGCTTCAAGAGATACTAAAGGGTTATATAACCTTGCCAAAGAGGGTAAAATTAAAGGCTTTACCGGGCTTGACGATCCTTATGAGATTCCTCAAAGGGCAGAGGTTGTCATCGATACAACAAAATTTAGTATTGCGGAAGGAGTTGAACTCATTTTGAACTATCTTCAGGAAATTGGACATATAAACAAATAAAGGAACCGCTATGTATACTCGAATTATTGCCCGAATTATAGCTTTAGTTACATTCATTTGCATTGCAATGACAGCCAATGCGGTTCCCGCAAATAAGAAGCATTACAGATTATTAGATGAAAATATCGATGTTGTCATTGTATGTCATCCCAAAGATAAAAAAACTTTGGATGAGTCGATCCATGGGATACGTCAAAATTGTGATCGAGTGAATCGAGTGATTATCGTTTCCCCGGAAAAAATTACTGAAGAAGCAGAATGGTTTGATGAGAAACAATTTCCCTTTACAAGGGAAGAAATCGGTCTCGAGGTTGTGAGAAAAAACAAAGAAAAAGCGCGCACATTTTATTTAGGGAAACATCGAACTCCCGGTTGGTATTACCAACAGATGCTCAAGCTTTATTCCATGTTTGTCATCCCCGGTATTTCTTCAAATGTCCTAGTGATAGATGCTGATACAATTTTTTTAAATCCTGTAGAATTTTTAAATGAAAAAAATGGCGCTTTGTTTTGCTATGGACCCAACAAGGCTGCCAAGCCGGCTTATTTTCAACATGCTAGTCGATTGGTTCCGGGTTATAATCGAATGAATCCAAATTATTATAGCGTTTGCCATCACATGCTATTTCAGAAGGCTATTTTAAAAGATTTATTCCAAATTGTGGAAAAACATCATGGGAAACCTTTTTGGAAAGCGTTTTGTCATTGTGTCGATCTCAAAAGTAATCGAGGAGCTTCCGAGTTTGAAATCTATTACAGTTTCGCTCTAAGCCACACCGACCAAGTGTCCCTAAGGGAATTAAAATGGGCAAATAGCGGCAGCTTTAGCAAAAAAGATGACTTTAAAACGAAAGGGTTTCATTTTGTTTCCTTTCACGATTATCTAAGTACGAGAAAAAGGAATCCACTTGCCGGCTTGAATCAACTTTTTGGACCTGAAAAATAATTTTAATACAGGCATAAAAATATGAGCATATTGATTAAATTGATCGTTTTATCTGCAATGATTTGTACCCCACTCATAGCTGATGTGGATGCAACTATGCTTTTAAAGATTTACAAAGGGGAAGGAGAAGAAGATTTCATTTCCTCAAGAACCCAACTGATTGAGATTTCTAAATTAAAAGATATTGTTGTTATTGCAAGCCCTGGAAGATCAGGGAGTACACTTCTCACAGAGCTTGCCAAAAAACATGTTCAACATCTAAAAGTTTTTAAAACACATCTGCTTCCTCCTACCTTTAAATTTAATGGAAAATTTCTTTTTATTCATTCTAATCCGGATCTTGCTGCTGAATCTGCGCTCCATCGACTCCTCAAAAGTAGAAGCCATGGTGCAGTCCATTTTGCACACGTCGAAAGCGCAGATAGAGAATGGTTTAAGAAATTGGGCAACAGTGCAAAAAATCAAACAAAAGAAGAAAATCTTCTTGCATATGACGCTTTAGGTTGCGCTCTTCAATTGCAAGAATGGTTATTTAAACGGACTAAACCTTCAACAATCAATGAAGCAAACGTTCTAGCTATTAAATTTGAACATCTATGGGAAGAAGAAACGATAGCGGCGATTAAAGCTTTTCTCAAAGTAGAGACATTTGAGCTTCCTCCAAAAAGAGAAAGAGGCTGCGAGGATGAACTTTTAACAAGTCAAGAGATTTTTTTTAAAAATAGATATAATTTAGGTTCAAATGAAGAACCTAGATATATAGCATATGACAAAGCAAGAGACCTTTGGAAAGCATCACCGCCGTTCCAATTCTTAAAATTAAGAATGACTGGGTATAAATAATTTGCACGTAATTCAATTTTTGAGTAAATTTCATCATCTTCATAGACCTCTTGCATCATTCGCTTTGCTTGAGAAAATGAGAGATTTTGGATCCATTTTATCAAGCAAATGGAATGAAGCAAGAGGTCTAATAACCTGATTTCTATCGACTATAGGAGATCGCAATGTTCAAAAAAATGATCGTTTTGTTTTGTTGTCTTATATGCTTGAATGCACATTCTGTTTTCTCTCAATTGAGTCATCCACACGACTTGAAAGACAAATGGTTATTGAATGCAGCTGCAAATAAAAACAAAAAAATTTCAAATGAATGGGTTCGTGTCTATTTGGCTACATATCCAAGATCTGGGAATCATTGGCATCGAAGCCTAATTGAAGAGGCCTCTGGAATTGTGACAAGTGCAGTCTATATTGATAAAGAACCCCTTCATATGACCAAAGAATTTCCATGGGGTGGATATTGCGCAGATCATGGACATAACGGTAAATGCCGATACCCAGTAAAAGGCGAATCGGTATTAGTAAAGACTCATTTTCCCTCTCAAACAAACATTAGTAAATTTGATCGATTGCCTTATCATGCAACAATAAGGGTTGTCCGGCATCCAGTGGATTCAATCTATTCTAGATATGTCAAAAGATATTCAAAAGCAGCAGCAGCTTCTCCTATTATTCCAACAAATAGAGTAAAAGAATACATAAAAAGTTGGCAAAAATTTCAGACTTACTGGAATAAAAAAGAAAATGTTTTCACATTTCTTTATGAAGATAGTTTGATTAATCCGGGTCCTGATTTAAAAAAAATGTGCAAAATTTTAAAATATAAAGTGACGTCAGAAGACATAGAAAGAGCAGTCTCGGTTCATCCCCCTATTGGACATCCCTTAAAGCATTTAGATAAATTTTCAAAAGATGATTTGAAAATGATTGAAAGAGAGCTAGGGCCATTAATGAAACAATTCGGATACTCAATCCCTTAAATATAATTGGAATGTATGTCTAAGTATTTTTTAATTTTATTTTTATTTATCTCTCTGTTTTCTTTGTCCCTTCAAGCTTCGCAAAGAGAAAGACTCATTGTTAATATTATATCGCGTAAATTGACTAATGGGGCAGGCAAAGAAGTCGATGTGCAAATACTAGAGAAAGAATTCAAGCGATTAGGCCATCTTGTAAATTGTTTTGATTATGATAAAATGCCTAAGGCTTCTAAGGTTTCTGAAGATAATTCTGAACTCATTTCAGAGTCATCTGATAAATTGTCCCTTGTTTCTCAGGCTGATATTAATATCTTCTTAGCTCAATTTAAGCCTGAATTTTTTCCAATGGCGAGACTTAATTGGTTTATGCCCAATGCTGAATTTTGTCTAGCTTCTGAAGAAGAATTAAAGCAGTTTGATTTAATCTTATGCAAAACTCAAGAATCGGTAAGAATATTTGAACCGTTGGCCAATACTTATTTTTTGGGATTTACTACCATTGATCATTATGAGCCAAGAATGTCTAAGCGCAAAGATTTTACTCAATTTCTTCACGTGGCGGGAAAAAGTCGTATGAAGGGAACAAGGGCTGTTGTCGACGCTTGGAATAACAATCCTGATTTTCCTGAGTTAGTTTTGCTTAGACATTTTTCTTCAGATTCTCCAACCGGAGAAAATATCGATTTAATTTCCCGCAGAATTTCAAGTAAAAATCTTTTAAAGCTGCAAAATAAAAGCGGTTTTCACGTATGTCCAAGCAAAACAGAAGGTTTTGGCCATTCACTCATTGAAGCGATGTCGGTGGGTTCGATTTTGATCACTACAGATGCCCCTCCAATGAATGAGTTTATCAAAGATAAAAGATGCTTGGTTAAATGCAGGATTTCTGAAAGAAGGCATTATGCGACCACATATTCTGTTGAAAAAGAAGAACTAGAATTAACGATTCGCAATCTTCTCGAATTGCCTCTTAGTCAATTGAAAGCTATCGGTCAACAAAACAGAAAAGAATTTTTAAGAATAGACAAGCAATTTCGCGAAAATTTTCAAAAATTAATGCAAAAGACTTCTCAAGAATTACCATTAAAATAGACCTCTTTCAAAAAACCAGGTCGAGACGACCTGGTTACGCACGTCAACTCCAAAAATTCAAGATTCAACTGGAAGCAGTATATGTTCAAACTTGCACTTATTTGTGGAGGCCCTTCTGATGAAAGGGGGATCTCTTTAAACTCCGCGCGTTCAGTGATGGATCATTTAAAAAGTGAATCCATTGAAATCATTCCCATTTATGTCGACTTAAACTGCCATTTCTATTTAATTTCAACAGCACAATTATATTCTAATACACCCGCTGATTTCGATTTTAAATTAGATCAAATGGCCATTCGGTTGAATGTTGATTTATTGATAAACATTTTAAAAGAGGCTGACCTTGTATTTCCCATCATTCATGGGAGATATGGTGAAGATGGTCAATTACAAGAATTATTAGAAACATATCAAATTGCTTTTGTTGGGCATACAAGTTCTGCTTGCAAATGGATGTTTTATAAACATCAGGCAACTAAAACTCTCAAAGAAAATGGATTTAAAACATTACCCCAGCTTGTTTTAAGAAATAATGGTAAAGATCAATTTCAAGAAATCGTCGATTTTTTTTCAGAACATCAGTTAAATCGGGCGGTTATCAAGCCTTCTCTTGGAGGTTCATCGATAGGTGTGTTTTCCATTCAAAGTCCAATAGAGGCTTTTTCTAAAATGGAAGTTCTATTTTTAAATGGACATGATCCGGTCATTTTAGAGCCTTTTTGCCAAGGAAGAGAATTTACAGTGGTTCTTTTAGAAAGCTTGGAAGGGGGGCCGGTTGCTTGTATTCCTTCCGAAATTGAGATGGACTATCAAGGTAATCAGATTTTTGATTATAGAAAAAAATACTTACCGACGCATCATGTCATTTACCATACTCCACCTACATTCAATCTTTCAGATTCTCAAAAAATCAGGAATCAAGCGGAAGAAATGTTTACATTATTCAATATGCGAGACTTTGCTCGTTTAGATGGTTGGTTATTAGAAGATGGTTCCATCTTATTCACTGATATCAATCCTATCAGTGGAATGGAACAAAATAGTTTTCTTTTTCGCCAAACTTCTTTGTTAGGAATGAACCATAGAGAGACTTTGAGTTTTATACTAAAAAAAGCTTGTAAGCGGTATGGGATTGATGTACCAATAGGGATAATCCAAGAAAGCAAAATCGACATCAAAAAGAGAGTGTATGTTCTTTTTGGAGGAGAAAATGCTGAGCGCCAAGTTTCATTGATGAGCGGCACAAATGTTTGGCTTAAGCTATTGCAATCAAAAAACTATTCCCCTTTTCCATTTTTTCTCGATCAAGAAAAATATGTTTGGTTATTGCCCTACTCTTTTACACTTAATCATACAGTTGAAGAAATTTATCAAAATTGTTTATCTCAACATTTAAACTTAGAAAATTGGCAAATTAAAATAGAAGAGATAAGAAACAAATTAGGGATCACTTCGCCGATAGAAAAGCCCCCGTCGCGGTATACACTTGAGCAGTTTTTAACCCTTGCAAAGGAAGAGGAAGCTTTTGTTTTTATTGCCCTGCATGGGGGAATTGGAGAAGACGGTACTTTGCAAAAAGAGCTTGAAATGATGGAGATCCCTTTTAATGGTTCAAAATTCAAAGCCTCTCAATTGTGTATGGATAAGTATTTGACAGGGAAAATCATTGAAGAATTAAATCATCCCTATCTTTGCACAACGCCAAAAAAAATGATGTGCTTTACAGATTCTGCATCAGTTCAATATGAGGCCCTATGGTTAGAACTATGTGCAGAATTAAAGACGGAGCGGATGATCGTGAAACCCCGTTTAGATGGGTGCTCTGCCGGGATAGCACTTTTGCAATCTTCAAAAGACTTAGAGCGTTATTCCCAATTAATCAATCAAAAACAAACCTTTATCCCCGCCTACTCTTTTGCAAATCAATCCGAGCCCATCGAAATGCCGTCGAATTTAGAAGCAGATTTTTTATTGGAGCCTTATATAGAAACTGACATCATTAGCATCAATAATGGTAAAATTGCGCTTGTAGAAAAAGAAGGATGGATTGAGTTGACCAATGGAGTCCTTGAAAAAAATGGTGAATACCATGCCCTGAATCCAAGCATCACTATAGCTATGGGTGCTGTGTTGAGTTTGGAAGAAAAATTCCAGGGAGGTACAGGGATTAATTTGACACCCCCGCCATTTGAAATTCTTACTAAAAATGCACTAGAAAAAATAAAAAGGGGAGTAGAGGAAGCTGCAAAAGCCTTGAGGATAGAAAATTATGCTAGACTAGATATTTTCTATCATCGGCTAACTGAAAAGATTATTTTAATTGAAGCAAACTCGCTTCCGGGTTTAACACCCTCGACAGTCATTTATCATCAAGGTTTTGCAGAAAATCCACCCTTAGACCCGCTTCAATTGATAGAAAAAATTATATATACTGCATGGTCAGAGAGAAGGGTGTTTTGCAATTAGCTTCTTTAGAACCTGTATTTTTTAATTTTTAAGGATAATTGTGTTTTTATTTTTAATATCTTTCATCATTGTAGCTTTTGGGCAACCCGCGTGGAATGAATGGGTTTCCTTAATGGCTTCCTTGGGCGGCTTTGCCCTTTTTTTTAAAGCGATTTTAGAAATCGAAGATCTTAAAAAGAGATGTATCATCTCTTTTCTGTGGTATGGAGGGATTCAGGCCATCCAGCTTTCCTGGTTTCTTTCTCATCCGTATCTCTATATCATCGGTGTTCTCCTTTTTTGTGCAGTGTTGACTGGGACACAATGGGGAATACTTTCCATCTTTGTCACTCCACAAGCGATTCGATCGATCCCTTCGCTTTTAGCTTTGGCTGGAGGATGGACACTTTTAGAATGGTCCCGATTATTTGTGTTGAGCGGTCTCCCATTTAATCCGGTCGGTTTAAGCTTAACCGCATCCATTTACCCCTTACAATTTGCATCCATTGGCGGGATCTATGGACTCTCTTTTTGGGTCATTTTTTCCAATCTCCTGCTCCTGCGCGCATGGTTGCTTCGCCGCTGGGCCATAGCGTTATTTACTTTTGCCATCCCCTTTCTTTACGGTTTTATTCATCTGTCCTATCATCAAAGACACTTCGATGAAGAAAAGAAAACTTTAAAAATTGTTTTGGTTCAATCAGGACTTCCCATCGAAGAAAATTTAAGATTCCAAAGTGCGGATGAAGTGCGTCATTTTGTTCTAAACGAATGGAGACATGTTCTTAGCGCTTTAAAAAAGCAAATCGGAAAAAAAATAGATCTTATTCTTTTTCCCGAATACCTTGTTCCTTATGGAACCTTTCATGAAATTTATCCTTACGAAGAGGTGGAAAAATTATTTAAAGATGTTTTTGGAGACCTTTCTCAGTTTTTTCCTTCAAAATTTACACGTGTTTCCAATGCTTTTATCGCACAAACATTGGCGAATGCTTTTAATTCACACGTAGTGATCGGATTGGAACATAGTATTTATAAAGATCAGCATAAAGCCGAGTCGTTTAGTTCCGCCTTTCATTTTGTTCCCATGCGCGAAGATTTAATAAAAAGATATGATAAACGCATTTTAGTACCTATGGGGGAATACATTCCCTTTTCTTGGTGTCGAAACATAGCTGCCCGTTATGGCATCAGCGGCTCGTTCACTTGCGGGACACAAGCTGTTGTATTTGATGGCCCGGTTCCCTTTGGGGCCTCCATTTGTTATGAAGAGCTCTATGGCAATCTGATGAGAGATAATCGCCTTAGGGGGGCAGAACTTTTAGTGAATTTAACCAACGATGGCTGGTATCCGAATTCTATGCTGCCGAGGCAGCATTTTGACCATGCCCGTTTGAGAAGCGTTGAAAATGGCATCCCCCTCGTTAGAGCTTGCAACACCGGTGTGACCGGGGCAATCGATAGCTTAGGAAGAATTGTCGATATCATTGATGACGATCAGTTAGAAGCCGATTCTCTTTATATTGGGCTTCCCCTCTACCATTACCACACGCTTTATTCTCGGTTTGGGGATTTCCCAGTTCTCGCACTTTCGCTCTTTTTTATCCTTACACCCTTCATCCTTCCTGTCAGTTTCTTTAGAGTGAGTGGTCTTTTTGCCAAGAGGACCACGCCATAGTGTCATTTCTTTGTTGTGCGAATTGATAAAATTCAGCCCAAAAATTTAAATCAGCTCGCTTAGAATTTTTTTTGTTAGCTGTAATGGGTTTAATTAATTCTTTATTTCCTCGAAGCTCTAAACGAGACAAAATTTCAGTTAGCGAAAGGCTATTTGCCCAGTTTAGAATGGCAAAGATTGTCATAGCAGTAGAGCTCCTTCCTCTACCGCCTGCACAATGGAAGTGCACCCATGAATTTTCTTTTTTTTGAGTGTCATAAAGAGAAACTAATTGATCCAATTGAGCTGTTGAAGGAAAACCTGTATGATCGGTGAGTGGAATTCTTACAAAATTTCCTTTTAAATGCTTAACGAGTATCTCTTCATTTTCTATCTCATTTAAACAAATTGTTTTTTCAGGAATGAAATGAACAATTTTTTCTTTTTTTCCATTGATTACTTCTTTTTTTTTAATTCTTTTATATAAAATTAATTTTTCTTTCTGGTTCAATAGTTGATGGATATTTGATTCATATTCTTCAATTTGATTTAAACTTTTCCCTTTGTTTGCATCATTTTCTTTATTGGTGATGCTGATAGGCAATCCATTTAGAAAAAAATGAGTTTCTTCCCTTAAATTGACTATAGTGAATTTTTTTGAAGGAAACTCTTCAATGAGTTGTCTTAATTGAGCAGCCGAGAGCTGTTGGCTTGCCGACATGCCCAACCATTCACCGCCTAAAGAACAAGCAATTTGTTTGGCTGTATGAAATTGAACATCGGAAGGGAGGATATTTTCAAAATAAAAAAAATTTCTTAAGGCAGTCTCTCTTCCTTCCTCATTCATAATATATATTGAATTTTGCATCTCAATCATTAATAACCTATAAATTAATATTTTAAATTTAAATAAATTGTAAATTAAAATCAGTTATTATAATTTAAGTTTAAATTAATTATCGAATAAAATTATCCGAATTTTCGGTATCACGTTGTGCAAGATGTAAAAGATAACGGTAACTCGCTTTGCTTGAGAAAAGACAAGATGTTTGGATGGATGTATTGACAAATATAATTTTTTAATTTACAATACTTTCCACTATTATATAAGGAGATGTTTATGTTATTTGAATCAAATATTATTCAAAACTATCAATATTCTATTATTCCTCAGAATTTACAAGAACTAGAAGATAACATAGAAACTATTCCTCAATTATCTCTTACAACTCTAAGTTGTTTAGATATCAAACTAAAGAATCTAAATAAATCCTTTACCTCTGAAATTTTTTCAAAAGAACAATTTCAAAAGAAAATCGTTGAGATAAAAGATTTAAAAAATAGGCAGGAAAATCTAAAAGAAAATGAACAATTTGATACATGCTCTGCCATAGGCAGAGGAATTGGCAATCTAGCTTGTTGTGTAACAACGATTGCAATATACACTGGAATACCATGGTATACGTATACAACAGTTGCCGCTCAACTCGCCACTGAGGTTGCCGCACTCGCAAGTACTATGTCCTGCTCATATATCGGTATGCAAAATGCAGTGCGAGCAAATCAACCAAATGTCTTTAAATTTCCCCATAAAGAAAGCCCTTTTTATATGGGATTGATTTGTGGACCTTGTTTTGCAGGTTATGAGGCAATTTATCAAATCCCTCGGAGAATTAAATTAGCTGAACTTGAAATAACTATAAAGGAACAAACCCTAATTAACGAATTTGATCAATTGATTCATTTTTGCAATGAAAATGAGGAGCTAAATTTAGGTAATGAATATACTGCTTCCAGCTGAATCTTGGACTTTTGGGCTGCTTCAAAGCCCCGGGGTTGAGAGATCGCATGAGGCTTTGTATTGATTTAATACTATGCCTCTTGCGATCTCTCAACCGCGGGAGCTTTCAAGCTAGCCCAAAATTCCAATATTCAACAGGAAGCAGTATATAATCAATTTAATGAAGTGGTTCGAACGTTCACTCGTTTGTAAAATTTTCACCTGTGGCACATGAAGTCTGATTTCTTTACTTGATGAAAATCCTTGATTTTCATTAACATGCTTCCATTTATTTAGTATGAGAAAACCTAAGTGGGTACTGTGAATCCAGCTTTAGAAACTATCGTCCGGAAGCAGAAGACAATCAAAAATGCAGTCTCCTATTCTGGCCTTGGCATTCACACAGGCAAAGAAGTGGGTATTCGTTTTTGTCCCGCACGAGAGGGGACAGGGATTGTTTTTAAGCGCACCGACCTTCCAAGCCAGCCTCTTATTCCAGCTACTGTAGAGTATGTACAGGATACATCAAGAAGCACAACGATTGGGATAAAAGATATCCGCATCCACACAGTTGAACATGTTCTCTCTGCAATCAAAGCTTTTAATATAGACAACCTTTGTATTGAGATCAATAATATTGAGCCACCTGTCGGCAATGGGAGCTCGGATGTCTTTGTTGAAATGATTGAAAAAGGGGGCATCCAAGAACAAGAACACCCTCTTGTTATTTTTAAAATTGAGCAACCTGTCTATTGGTCGGAAGGGGATATCCATTTGGTTGCTCTCCCCTATCCCGGATATAGAATTAGCTATACCTTGAGTTATCCCGGTTCTCCTTTTTTAAGTGGACAATATCATTCTATAGAACTCACAGAGGAATCCTTTAAAAAAGAAATAGCTTCTTGCCGAACATTTTCACTCTATAAAGAAATTTCTTTTTTGATCGATAAAGGATTAATAAAAGGGGGAAGCCTTGATAATGCAGTAGTGATAAAGGATGATGTCATATTAAGTAAGGGTGGCCTTTTTTTTCCAAACGAGATGGCTAGACATAAAATTTTAGATCTCATTGGAGATTTATCGCTGATAGGTTTTGATTTTCATGCCCATATTATTGCCATACGTTCGGGGCACTCCACTAATTTTGCTTTTGCTAAACGATTATTAAATCACATTACTTCGGAGAAACAGGTCTATGGATAACCCAAAAGGCCAATTACAAAGTTTGGATATAAAACAAATCATCAGCATTCTGCCCCACCGTTATCCTTTTTTATTAGTCGATCGAGTTTTAGAACTCGATCTTGAAAAAGGTTATGTTCTTGCTCAGAAAAATGTGACGATCAATGAGGCATTTTTTCAAGGACATTTTCCCGATGCCCCAATTATGCCGGGCGTGCTCATTTTGGAAGCTTTAGCTCAAGCAGGGGGGATTCTGGTTCATTTAAAAAGTCCGGGGGATAAAATAGCGGTTTTACTCAGTGTGAATCAGGCTAAATTTCGCCATCCTGTTAAACCGGGGGATGTTCTCCTTTTGAGAGGACAAGGACTTCATTTTAGCACCAAAGGGGGAAAGGTTAAAGCCGAAGCCCTAATTCAAGAAAAAGTTGCGGTTGAAGCAGAAATTGGTTTTGTCTTCGTAAATAAAAATCAAATTTAAAAACTCACTAGATTTTCTTATGCATCAAAATTCTCAGCACATCCATTCGACTGCAATCATTGCTCAAGGAGCTAAAATTGGTCGTAATGTCACCATAGAACCTTATGCCATCATCCATTCTCCTCATGTCATTATAGAGGATAATGTCACCATCAAATCGCATGCTTATATCGATGGACACACGACCATAGGCGAAGGGACAACCATTTATCCGGGGGCCTGTATCGGCACAAAAACCCAAGATTTAAAATTTAAAGGTGAAAAAACCTATGTTAAGATTGGAAAACACTGCGATATACGTGAATGTGTAACGATTAATTCCTCTTGTCAAGAAAATTCCATCGTTGAAGTAGGCGATCATTGTTTAATTATGGCTTATTGCCATATCGCCCATAATTGCGTTGTAGGTAACAGAGTGATCATGAGTAATAATGCAACACTTGCCGGCCACGTGATCGTAGAAGATTGCGCCATCATCGGAGGGATGACTCCTATTCATCAATTTGTGCGCGTTGGTCGCTATGCGATGGTCGGCGGAATGAGTCGAGTCACCCATGACATCCCGCCCTATACAATTGGAGCCGGAATCCCTTATAAATTTGGTGGTTTAAATATTGTTGGTCTAAAACGACATGGCTTTAACTTAGATGTGCGAAGAGAACTAAGCAAGGCATATAAATTCCTCTATCGCTCCCATCTTCATATTGAAGACGCTTTAAAGCGCATAGAAAATGAAGTCATTCTTTTGCCGGAAGTGACCCATTTTCTAGAATTTTGTCGCTCGACGAAGAGAGGCTTAATGTGCCTTCAAGGAACAGAGGAAGAGCTCCCACAGCAAGAGGAAGAAGAAGCAGAACTTGTCACCCCGCGATAGGAAAACCTCTGAAATGAAAGTCGTTTTTTTTGGAACACCTCTTTTTGCTGCCCATGTTCTTGAATATCTGATCGATCATCAGGTTGAAATTGCGGCTATCATTTCAAAGCCGGATAAGCCTAAAGGGCGAGTTGGCCATCCCATTCCTACCCCAGTTAAAGAGGTGGCAATGGCACGAGTACCGCATCTCCCAATTTATCAGCCGGAAATTGTTTCAGATCCTTCTTTTTCAAAAATATTAGAAGAGTACGGAGCTGATTTATTTGTCGTTGTGGCTTATGGCGAAATCATCAAACAACATTTATTGGATATGCCTAAAAAAGGGTGCATCAACCTCCATGCGAGTCTATTGCCAAAATACCGAGGTGCAGCCCCCATTCAGCGCTCGATTATGGGTGGCGAAAAAGAGACCGGTGTAACCATCATGCATATGGTCAAAAAAATGGATGCCGGCGACATGATTCATAAAGTCAGCGTAGCGATTCCCGATGAAGCCACATTTGGCGAAATTGAAGAAAATCTTTGCAATGTGGGAAAACAAGCTCTTTTAGAAGTGATACAGGCGTTTGAAAACGGCACTCCTTCAAGCATAGCGCAAGATGCGACACTTGCGACATTTGCGCCAAAGATTGAACTTGAAGATTGCCAAATTTTTTGGGACAGACCGGCGCAAGAACTCCATGATCTCATCAGGGGTGTCAATCCTTACCCAGGTGCCTGGTGCTATGTCAAAATTAAAGGGGAGAGAAAACGACTAAAGATTTCACTCTCTAGAATCACTGATCAAAAAGGGGCATCGGGGACCCTTTTAAATCGAGAAGAAAAAAAAGGGAATCTTTTAATTGCTACAGGCGATAAAGCCCTCGAACTTTTAGAAATCCAACTAGAAGGCAAAAAAAAGATGTCATCTGAAGAACTCACTAGAGGCCTCTCTCGATTCGATATTGAATTCTACTGAAGGTCTCAGCTGGACTTTGGCATTTTTTTATAATGGACCCCAAAAATTGTCCAATTTTTGGGGTCCATTATATAAAGTCGAGTCAGGGCTTCTGTGCGATAAAATTCACATGAAAACAGGCCTCATCCAATTTATCCGATTCAATTTTTTTTAATTGAAAACCGAATTGATTTAAATAATCCCCAATTCTATCTCTTCTTCCTCTGATGACTGTGACCTCAGATAACCACAGTTTCAAGGCCAGTGGAGATTCCCCCTCGCAGAGAGCAAAATTTCCTAGAAAAAATCCTCCGGGCGCTGTGGCTCTAAAAATTTTTGAAAGAAGGGAACGATAGTCTTTAAAAGAAATATAGGGTAGTACATCCATGCATGTCACCATCGGATAGCGATTCAATCCATGTTCTTCATCAAATCGATAAGTGGTGATATTATTTTGAATAAAGGTCAATTTGCCTTCTGCTTGGTATCTTGATGCACAGGGCCATTCATTTGTAAATATCTTGGCGGGAGAAAAAATATTATTTAGATCGATGGCTACTGCATTCCACTTGCGCTTGATAAAGAGATCTGCATAAATGCCGGATCTCCCACAACCAAGATCTAGGATTTCCCATTCTCTCCTTTGCTCCTTAAGCTCCCTTTCAAAAACAACACACTCATTTTTTAAGAAATCAAATACTACTTCCGGAAGAATTATAGTAATAGATTCAAAGCATTCTGCCATTCTCTCTTTTTTTTCTTCCAAGGAAGTTAATTGTAAATTTACTCCTGGGATTCCATATTCGGTAAAAGGACTGTTTAAATTCATCGTTTTGAACCCTAATTTTAGTTGATAGAGCTAATAATTTATAAAAATTCAACTTTTCAAACAAGTGTTTACTTAAATAAATGAATGTTTTAATATACTTCTTTAATTAATTGATTTAAATTATACGATAATGTATAATTATTTGTATAAATAAGGAGTAAGATTTTAAAATGAAGATAATAGACTCGATAAACCGATCTATAAATTATAGTATCGCTCAGATTGATCATCACATAAAAAAAACCGCTAATAGTCCAAGTGCTACAAAAAAGGCATTTCAAATCGTATTGAATGCGATGGCCTTAATGGATTTGAAAACAGTGGGTAAAATTCAAAATCGAGAAATTACAATTATCTTGAGAGGGACAGTTGAACTTATTAATTTGTATGCATCTTATAAAGACATCATATTTTGGGTCTATCCATTTTCAAAAGATACGCTGGATCAAAAGAGATTAAAAAAATCCCTCAGGCAAGAATTGCAATCGGAAACAGGCAAAGAAAATCATCCAAAAACGAAGGAACTCGTCCAAAAAATCCTTTCAGAAGCAATGGAAGGAAATTTTTATAGCAGGGAAGAACTATTAGAAAAATTGACGATTGCTTTGGAAAAAAATGGCTTTTCTCATGAAAAAGCGGAAAAAATTGCAAGTCATTTAATCCTTGAACAAAAATCTCGTTCGATTGCTGAGTTATTTTACAATGCTTGCTTTGGAATAGCAAATTTAGATGGAAATATCTTCTCGCTAAAAAAATGGAATCTCGCAGACTTATCAGCCATAGCCGCTACGCTAGGAAAACAATCTCCCATTTTAATGTTTGTCCTTAATCTAGGCGCTGACGTGTCAATTAATAGTTTGGTTATCGGCGGCTATGTTGTTTTAGTGGGAGAAGCCTCTGCTAAAACGGTCATTCATGCACAGACCTATTTTTCGACCAAAGATCAGTTTGAAAGAGAAAAAGCTTTTCATGATTTGCGGCTAGCATTGTTGGATCTTGCCTCAGGAACAGCAGATCTTGTAGCAATTGCGGCCCCGCTTGCTTTTACCCTCAATCCGACGACTGTCATCACGCTGGCTTTGATTTCCAAGGGAACTGGTTTGTTTTGCTTCTTGGTAAAATAGCTCTAATAAATAGGGACATTCGTCCCTATTTATCTTGATTTAATTAATTCAATATGTCAGAATTTTTCTTCCTTACATATAATCTTAAAACTCAAAAATAAACTATTTTCTTAGGAGAAAAAAATGATTCAAGCTTCTATGCAATCATTTGTAGACTATTTGGACGCAGCAAAACAAAATGCCTTTGCGTCAGTAAAAGCCTTGAAAGAGTTGCGCAATGACCCAGATGTATTACAAAAAACTTTACAAGTTGGCTATGCTAGTCTCCAGTTGATTATGGAAAAATTTCCCTCTGCCTCTTATGGTCGTTTGTCTTCGACATGTACATTAGCGGCAGGAATGCATGATTTTTATCGCATCGTTCAATACCCAAGAGATCTGTTTTTTCCAATTAATGCAGAGGGTATCAATGAATTTAACCTTGGGCAGGATCTCTTCAAGTTCATCAATGAAAAATATTTTGTGGATGGTCTTAGCAAGGAAGAAGCAAATCTTTTAGAAACCATTTTAATCGATGAACTCACAAAACAGCTAGAATTAATGAATGCAAATTCTGATGCCTATCGCAATTTTGCTGAGTTTCTCTCTCAAGTTGAAGTGCGTTTAAAGAAGAATAAGGACTTGGACTTCTCAGAAATCGATCTGAGCAATGTGGAAGATATCGAAAAAAATTATGCAAAACGATGGACAAGATATCCTTCAACGATTGAAAAAATAATGGGTTTGAATTGGGGACTGACCGATGTCCTAGCAATTGTATGGTGGGGTAGGGAATGGAAGTTGATCGATACTGCAAAAATTGCCGATAGAATAGGTCAATATCCCGTATTTCAACAATTTAAAGAATATCAATTGGAAACAATTCTCATTGGGGCTGTTTGCTCAGCATTTGTTTTGAAATTGTTTGAAGCAATTAGAGTTTTACGCGATGAAGACTTGACAGAGCAAGACCTTTTTAAATACAGTTCGAATGTAGCGACATCTCTTGCTGAGCTTGCATTTTATGGTTCTATTTTTGGAAATTTAATAGGGAAAACGCAAATTAAACCTGTGGTGATAAATACCTTAGCTATCGCGGCTAAAGTTATAGGGATTATCAGCTTAGCTACCAGGCCAAAGCATAAATTTTTCCAAGAATACGTAACAAAATAAAAAAAACATTAATTTTTCATAAGATTGAGGGTTGAAATGGTAAATCTTTTAGATCGATTGGGATATGCTTTGGATAGCAGCTGCATGGGAATGATTAATGCGGGAGTTGCATTGAAAAAAGGAACTTTATGGATGGGTGAAAAGGGGAGTAGATCAGCCTATGATATCTACAGTTTACAAGGTTTTGTAAATACCTCCAAGATGTTAGTTGCAAATATGCGCGCGATTTCATTAATTCCTCGTTACAAAGGTGTTTTTGATGAATGCATTAAGTCGCTCGAAGCACAGAAAGAAATCTTCTATGCCACACTTGCATTTGAATCTACCGCCGATTTTATCGAAGAAGAGGTAGTCGATGGAAAGAAAAGATATCGTTTCGCTATTCCAAGAGACAGAAATAATGAGATTGATTGGTTGAAAGTCTTTTATGGAATTGGCAATCCAATGGATACCTTGTCCTTCTTGCATCGCAACAATGTTGTAAGATTTAATACTCTTGCTAATTTAGGAGCGAGCTGGGGTTCATTTAAAATTTTTGGAACCGCTGTGAATGATATTCCTGTTTTGACGCACACAGCTAACCGTCCAAAAGACTTTTTTATCTTTCTTGGTTCGGCTTGCCAAGTTTACAGATGTCTCATAGAACCATCATTTTTTGATACGTTGAATCTCTTGAAATTTGTAAGTAATATCGGCAAAATTGTTTTGATAGGCAGGGGGGATTATTGGGTTAAACATAAGTATTTCATTCCCTTAACAATTGCTGATGTCATTACACAAAATTCAAGTTTACTCACATTATTTATTAGAAATGAACGCGGAAGAGAAAGGCGCTTTAATAAACCGACACCTGTGGCACCTGTTGGACCAACCAAAGTAGATGGTTGATCTCTGTCAATTAAATAATACAATGGTATCCTTATATGAAAATTGTAAGGATGCCTTTATTTCTATTCTCTCTGGGCTAAGAGCGGTGAGAAGAGATCCTGAAGCTTTTCAAAAAGCCGGGTTAGTCGCCTTTTCTGCGATCCAAGCAATTAATCTCCATTTCGGAAAAAATTATCTTCCAAATCTAGTGACACTTTTAGAAGAAGTCCCAACCTACGACTTCTTTGGGATCCTTAGGCTTCCCTATGCCCTTTCTCATCCCTATGGCGTAGAAAGAATCGACCAAGATAACACTCTTAATCAACTAGAAAGGCTTCTTTGCAATCATCTTGAAATTGACGAAGATGACATTGAGCTAAAACTTGAAGTCCACCACTTTTCTCAGCAAAAATTACTAGAAGTGTTAGTGTTATTGGCCGAAGAAGAGATCAGTTTTCCTCATGTGAGAGAATTGGAAAAATTCATCTTTCGCCATCTTGAAAATCATTGTCAACACCATTCACTATTTTTACATAAAAAAAAGTTAAGTTTCGATCAATTTAAAATCACTCTTTATCCCGTTTCAATGTTAGAAAACGGGGCCTTTCTTTTTTCGTCCATGGCAGATGTATTATGTGTTCCTGATTTCTTGCACAATTGGAAGGTGATTGATTTATCACCTCTAACAAAAACGCTTGGACGCTATCCTGCTTTTTCTTTTGCAACCAAATATTCATTAGGGGACCTCGTCTGGAGTTGTCTGCTCCTCAGTTTTATTTTACAAGCGATCCTGTCTGTAAATCAGTTGAGAACAGAAGATCTATCAAAAGAAGAGAGAAAAGAAATCACTTGGAAATTAGTGGCCACTATTGCAGAATCACTCTTTTGTCTGTCAAATCTTTTGTGTAAAAATGCAAAAGTGATCAATCTCTTATGTTTATTCGCGAAAACGACAGGTTTAGTGAGCTTCTTTATGCCTAGTAAATCATTTAAAGGTTATGACTAAGCATCTTCCGTTGCATGAATGGACGATTATTCTTCTTTTTTGTTTTATTCTCCTGCTCATCGCTGGTTTTGCATTTGGAAGATCGAAACCCACTCCATTTCAAAATCATTTTCCGCAACAATCTGAGGAAATGTCAATCTTAAATGTGACCATTCATGGTGAAATTGCAAAACCCGGTCTGTATCGTTTACCATCCCGTTCTTCAATAAAGCAACTCCTTGAACAAGCCGAGCCCCTAGCCAGCGCAGATCTTAGCCAAATGCAGTGGAGAAAGCATTTGAGAGAGGGGCAAACGATTCATGTCCCTAAACGGGGGCCCATCACCATTTATCTTGAAGGGGCAGTCGAGCAATCGGGCGCTTTGCAAGTGTTGAGCGGTTCTCGTGTAAACGAAGTTATTAATGCTTTCAAACCTTTGCCAGAGGCCGATTTGTTGGGATTGAAACGAAGAAAGGGTTTTGTGAAAGAGGGGATGATTATTAAGGTGCCCTTTAAAAAAAAGCGAGAGAAAAAGCCGGCGAAGACAGAGGGGACGACGAAGACCTTGAAGACAAGAACTTAACATCTTTAGTGCCTAACTAATTGAAAATCAATAATTCGATTTTTTTCTAGGGCTCTACATTTTAAAGATTGTTTTTTTAATAATTTCCGATTGTGACACTTTAACGTTCAAAAAACCTGTAATCAACTGATTATTAATCATGTTAAACTCAAAATGCCATATCTAAATATTTTAATTGCATACTGGTTATAGACATGTAAAATGTTCGAGAAAAAAAACATGATGTGCATGATCGCAAGAGGCAGGATATGCAAGATAACACTAACTGAATCAAAATATTAGCACCACAAGCCTCCGACTTTTGCAATTGTCTCTAAAAGTCCTCATCGTCCTCTTTGTCCCCAAGCTTTTCCAAAGAATTTTTCTTTTCGCTTGCTAATAATTCTGCGATTTTGATATTCTTCTCGTTTTAGCTTTCTAAAAGATCGCTGATTTATTCAGAAATGCTTTGGAGGCTCGGGTGAGAACGTGTATCGCGCGTAACTTGCTTCAAGCGACAAAGCCGCATTTGATAAATATAAAGTTTAAGAAGAATTGGAAAATTACGGATCATAAATTTGATTCATTAATGAATTAAGGATTGATTATATGGCGCTTACTATAATGGGAAAAAAACGTGGCATGATGCAGCTTTTTGATGAGAAAGGCAATGTGATCGTGTGCACAGTGATCCAGGCCGAGCCAAATGTTGTCACTCAAGTAAAGACAAAAGAAATTGATGGTT
This sequence comes from Parachlamydiaceae bacterium, assembly GCA_025451995.1. Taxonomy (GTDB): domain Bacteria; phylum Chlamydiota; class Chlamydiia; order Chlamydiales; family Parachlamydiaceae; genus JANWJE01. The sequence goes on from JANWJE010000140.1 coordinate 27,044, forward strand.
ATCAAGCTTTGCAATTAGGGTTCGAAAAAGTGTCCGGGAAAACGCAATACACCATTGAAAAGCGAGCTGGAAAGCCGATGACAGGTCATTATAAAAAAGCGGGAGTTGAGCCGCGCCGTCATTTGCTCGAATCGCGAATTAAAGACGGTGAAAATTACACATTAGGCCAAGAAATTGGTGTTGATAATTTTAATGAAGTCGAATTTGTGGATGCGACAGCGATATCGAAAGGTAAAGGCTATCAAGGGGTAATGAAAAGGCATCATTTTGCCGGTGGACCTGCTTCTCACGGTTCAGGTTTTCATCGCCATGCAGGTTCTACGGGTATGCGCTCGACGCCAGGTCGTGGATTGCCTGGTGGAAAAAAAGCAGGTCAAATGGGTAATGAAAGAATCACCGTTCAAAACCTTCAAGTCGTGAAGGTGGATGCAGAAAATCAAGTGATACTGGTTAAGGGACAAGTCCCTGGGCCGCGTAATGGTTTAGTCTATTTGACGCAAGCCAAGAAAAAGATATCAAAGAAAAGTCATAAGTAAAAAGATCTTGTGGAGTTGAATTGTGGCTAAGCTTAAAAAGTACAATCTTGCTGGTAAGGAAATTGGTCAAATGGACGTTGAACAAGCGTTGATCAATGCTGAAGCCAACAGTCAAATGATAAAAGACTATATTGTCGCATTGAGAGCCAATGCACGTCAATGGTCTGCGAATACTAAGACACGCGCTGAAGTAAAACACACTACTAAAAAACCTCACCCTCAAAAAGGGCAAGGAAGAGCGCGACAAGGATCGTTAGTTGCACCTCAATACCGTGGCGGTGGGAGAGTTTTTGGTCCAAAACCAAAATTTGATCAACATGTTAAAATCAACCAAAAAGAGCGAAAAGCGGCAATTCGATTCTTAATTTCAGAAAAACTTAAAGACAATCGAGTGTGGTTGATTGAAAATACACAAATGGAATCACCAAAGACAAAAACAATTGCAGATTTCCTGAAAGGGTTAGAAATTAATGGTCGAGTCCTCTTTCTCGGTGAGAGCACATTTACAGAAGTGGAGACAGAAGGTCAAAAACAACGCGTTACAGTCAGTAGTAAGAAGCATGAGCATTTTGCAAAGAGCATGAGAAATCTTACAAAAGCTGCATTTATGCTTGCATCCAATATCAGTGGATATGATGTCATGATTGCGAAAAATATTGTTCTGACAGAGTCTGCTCTGAATGAATTGAACCAATGGTTAGGTTAGGAGAGCAGATATGGCAGAGAATACAAGCTTATACCAAATAATTAAGCATCAATATGTGACTGAAAAGTCAATGATGCTGCAAAGACTTAAAACAGCTGAAAGCAATCCTTCACTAAAACGCTGTGAATCTCCAAAGTATGTGTTTGTTGTCGATTCAAATGCAAATAAGCATCAGATCGCCCAAGCAATCGAAGAGATTTATAAAAATGAAGGGATAAAAGTTGTGGCGGTAAATACCCTCAACGTCAAAGCAAAAGCCAGACGTGTTCGTGGAAGGTCAGGTTTCAAAAAAGCCTTTAAAAAGGCGATTGTGACACTACGCCCAGGCGATAATCTGGATAACGTTTAAGAGGAGCTTTGAGAAACAATGTTTAGAAAATATCGGCCAATTACACCAGGTACACGCCAGCTAGTATTGCTGACACATGAGCGCCTAACCCGCAGCAGCGATGATAAAAAAGCCAAAGTAAAACCGACCAAATCACTCTTATTGCCAAAGCGAAGAACGAATGGAAGGAATAACAATGGCCATATCACTTGCCGACATAAGGGTGGAGGGCACAAGCAACATTATCGAATCGTCGATTTCAAAAGAGACAAGGAAAATATTCCGGCAAAAGTTGCTTCAATAGAATATGACCCAAATCGTACTGCTTATATCGCTCTATTAAATTATGTTGATGGAGAAAAAAGATATATTATCGCACCTCAAGGGCTCAAAGTTGGGGATACAGTACAAACAAGCGATGAACCGCCATTTTCAGTTGGTTCCTGCATGAAGTTGAGATTTATGCCGCTAGGTTCTGTCATCAATAACATTGAGCTCTATCCTGGACGCGGCGGTAAACTTGTACGCTCTGCTGGCTTATCAGCGCAGTTAATGGCGCGAAGTGGTGGTTATGCGACAATTCGTATGCCATCCGGTGAAGTGCGTATGATTAATGAACAGTGCAGAGCAACATTTGGTGCCGTTTCAAATCCGGAAAGAAATTTACGCGTTGAAGGGAAAGCCGGTCGTATGCGTTGGAAGGGAGTTAGACCTACTGTACGTGGTACAGCGATGAACCCTGTAGACCATCCACACGGTGGTGGTGAAGGAAAGCATAAAGGGAATACACCTCAAACACCATGGGGCCTCTATACAAAAGGATTGGTCACTAGATCCAATAAAAAATCTAATAAGCTTATCGTTAAAAGTCGAAGGAAGAAGTAGATATGGGAAGGTCGTTAAAAAAGGGTCCTTTTGTTGATCACCATCTACAAAAAAAGGTCACCACTCAAAATGTAGAGGGAACCAAAAAGCCTATTAAGACGTGGTCTAGAAGATCGATGATTACGCCTGATATGGTTGGACACACATTCGAAGTGCACAATGGCCGTAAACATTTACAGGTATTTGTCACTGATAACATGGTTGGTCATCGGTTGGGTGAATTTTCTCCCACTCGAACATTTAAAGGACATCCTATTAAGAAATAAAGGTTGCTAGAAATGAATAATGCTAAAGCTATAAGCAAATTTGTCCGTATCAGTCCTCGCAAGGCGAGATTGGCCGCGGGGTTGATTCGTGGACTATCAGTCCCTGAAGCTTCCACGCAATTGATGTTTAGCAACCTCAAGGCAGGACGCTTGCTGAAAAAAACATTAGATAGTGCTGTTGCTAATGCAGAGACACAACTTGACATTCGAAGAGAAAATTTGAAAATTGTTGAAGTTCGTGTAGACGCAGGACCAACACTGAAACGAGCCAAGCCAAAAAACCGGGGAGGACGACATCCGATTATGAAAAGAACAAGTCACTTTACGGTTATCGTAGGCAATCAATAAGGAGTGATGAATGGGACAAAAAGTTAATCCAATAAGTTTTCGCCTTGTTCGTACCCGTGACTGGCGCTCCAAGTGGTATGCGAACAAAAAAGAATTTGGCGACATGTTGATTGAAGATCATAGAATCCGCGAATATTTATTAAAGAAACCTGCAATGGTCGGCGTTTCTTCTATTAAAATCAAGCGCATGAGTGGAAAAATTGAAGTGACAATTGTAACTGCTCGTCCTGGTCTAGTGATAGGAAAGAAGGGAGCAGAAATTGATATTCTCAAAGCTGAACTCACTAAGCTAACAGGAAAGGAAGTTTGGGTTGCAGTTGAAGAAGTTAAAAGACCAGATATCGATGCGAAAATTGTCGCTGATAGTATTGCAAAGCAAATAGAAAGACGTATTCCTTTCAGAAGAGCGATGAAGAAAGCGATGCAATCCTCAATTGATGCAGGCGCGCATGGAATTAAAGTTCAATTAGCCGGCCGAATCGGCGGAGCAGAAATCGCAAGAACTGAATGGTATAAAGAGGGGAGTACACCACTTCATACACTCAGAGCTGATATTGATTATGCTCATGGGCGTGCAGAGACGACCTATGGCAGCATTGGCGTCAAGGTTTGGATATATCGCGGTGAAGACAACTTAGTGAAGAAGGAGGCTTAAGCCATGGCTTTGATGCCTAAACGAACTAAACATCGAAAGATGCAAAAAGGGCAATTTGCCGGACTAAGCAAAGGGGCCAATTTTGTTCACTTTGGTGAATATGGGATTCAAGTCCTTGAGAGGGGATGGGTAACCAATCAACAAATCGAAGCTTGCCGTGTTGCGATTAACAGATTTTTTCAGCGACGTGGTAAAGTATGGATAAGAATATTCCCCGATAAACCAATTACGAAAAAACCTGCAGAAGTCCGTATGGGTAAGGGAAAAGGTGGAGTGGATCATTGGGTGGCAGTCGTTAGACCAGGAAGAATTTTATTCGAAGTGGCAAATGTCCCTAAAGATATGGCTCAAGATGCATTAAGACGTGCTTCTGCCAAATTAGGATTAAAGACCCGATTCGTTGAAAGGGTAGAACAGGTTTGAGGATATATGTATAAAGCGAAAGATTTGAGAGACCAAAGTCAAGAAGAACTTCAAGCGATTTACGATGAATCTTGCAAAAAGCTTTTCGGGCTTGTCAATGAGTTTAAATCTCAAAAAAAGCGTGAGAAGCCACATGAAATTAAGCATGCACGCAAAGATATTGCACGTTTATTAACAGTGCTTTCTGAAAAGAACCGTGCTGGAAAATCTTAAGGAAGTGAAGGAAAGGTATGGAAGAAGAAAGAGGAAATCGCAAAGTTCAAAAAGGAATTGTTATATCCAATAAAATGGAAAAAACAGTTGTTGTAAAAGTTGAAAGAACTTTTCGTCATCCAAAGTATGGTAAAGTAGTAACACGTGCGAAAAAATTTTATGCGCATAATGATTCTGCTCCATTGCAAATTGGTGATGAAGTAGAAATAGTTGAAACTAGACCAATATCTAAATTAAAACGTTGGCGCGTAGCTGCAGGAAACTAATGGAGAAAGACTATCATGATTCAACAAGAAACTGAGCTAGAAGTTGCTGACAATTCAGGTGCAAAACGAGTAAAATGCTTTAAAGTATTAGGTGGATCAAAACGCCGTTATGCACATGTGGGTGATATCGTGGTTGCTTCTGTGCAAGACGCTCTTCCGGAAGGCAGTGTTAAGAAAGGGGATGTTGTTAAAGTCGTTATCATAAGAACAAAATCTTATATTAAACGAAAAGATGGAACAAAAATCCGATTTGATACAAACAGTTGCGTTCTCATTGATGATAAAAAAAATCCAAGGGGAACTCGCGTGTTTGGTCCTGTGGCCAGAGAAGTACGAGATAGAGAATTTTTAAAAATTAGTTCACTGGCTCCAGAAGTTATATAAAATAAAGAAGGCTAGGACGAGATGGAAAATAAGCCAAATCAAATGAATAAAAAAGTTCGCAAAGGAGATAGAGTTGTTGCAATTTCAGGTAACAACAAAGGTCTAGTTGGCACTGTCCAGTCACGCAAAGGTGATCGAGTGACTGTACAAGGGCTGAATTTGCGCAAAAAACATGTGAAAAAGAGCCAAGATGCACCTAAAGGAAGAATCGTTGAGATTGAAAGACCAATTCACGTTTCTAATTTAAAGGTATGTGTAGAAGGCGACACCGCAGTCAGGTTAAAAGTGCGAAATAACGAACAAGGGGATCGCGAGTTCGTGTATAAACAAGGCGATCAAGAAAAGGTCTACCGTTCAGTAAAAAAACCTAAGTGAGTATAATAAGACAATGTCTAGGTTAAAAAAGAGATATCAAGCTGAGATTAAGTCAGAGCTTCAAAAGAAATTTAATTACCAGAATCCCATGCAAGTTCCTGGCTTATTGAAAGTCGTTATAAACATGGGTATCGCAGAAGCATCGAAAGATAAAAATGCAGTTCAAGATTGCATTAAAGAAATGACGATGTTATCCGGTCAGAAACCTATAGTGACAAAAGCGAAAAAAGCGATTTCTAACTTTAAACTGCGCGAAAAGCAGCCGATTGGAATAAAGGTAACAATGCGCGGGAAAAGAATGTATGATTTTGTTGATCGTTTCGTTAACATAGTATGTCCTAGAATCCGCGACTTTAGAGGATTTTCTTCTAAATGTGACGGAAGAGGAAATTACTCATTAGGTTTAGACGATCAGCAAATTTTTCCTGAAATTAACTTAGATGAAGTAAAGAGAGCGCAAGGAATGCATATCACTTTCGTCACAAATGCAAGTACAGATGAAGAATGTGTAGAGCTTTTAAGGCTTTTAGGGGTTCCATTTAAAAACTTACCGATTTCGGTAGCAGCTTAAAGATAGGAGGATAAATCATGGCAGTTAGTGACCCAGTAGCCGATTTCCTCACAAGGATTCGCAACTCAATCAAAGCTCAACATCGGTATGTAGATATTGATTGGAGCAAAATGAAACAAACCCTGGCAGATATATTAAAAACTCAGGGATTTATCGAAAATTATCTCGTAAAGGTTGATGAATGTCAACGGGGAACAATCCGTTTGTTCCTAAAATATACGAATGGTCGTCGACCAGTTATCCAAGGGTTAAAACGAATTTCGAAACCCGGTTTACGCAAGTATGTTGGACACCAAGATATCCCACGCTTTTATGGAAATATGGGTTTATCCATAGTTTCTACTTCGCAAGGAGTGATGGCAGGAAATGAAGCCAGCAAGCGTGGAATTGGCGGCGAGCTTCTGTGTTTGGTTTGGTAAGAATAGGAGAAACTAATTAATGTCTCGTAAAGGTAAGAACCCAGTTCCTCTCCCTAAAGGCGTAGAGGTAAAAGTAACAGATGCAGAAGTGATGGTTAAGGGACCAAAAGGTACGATGCATCAACAACTCATTCCCGGAATTCAGGTTAAAGTTGACAATGGCCAAATCATTGTAGCATTGGAAGAAAATAGCTCTGATAATGGTCATTTTCACGGACTCTATCGCACCTTAATCTATAATATGGTGATAGGGACAACAGACGGTTTTGAAAAACGCTTAGAAATGATTGGAGTTGGTTACCGTGCCGCAGTGCAAGGTGACATGCTCGATTTGCAACTAGGCTTTTCACATCCGACAAAGTTACAAATTCCAAGTGGGATAAATGTAAAAGTGGATAAAAACACGCAAATTTTAATTACCGGATTTGACAAGCGGCTCGTCGGTCAATTTGCTGCAACTGTGCGCAGTAAAAGACCTCCTGAGCCTTATCAAGGCAAGGGAATTAGATATGTGGGAGAATATGTCCGGAAGAAAGCTGGAAAAGCTGCTGCTAAGAAGTAATGATTGAAGGACGGATATGAATAATCAAGCAAAAAAAAATAGTCAATTACGTGGGAAGCGTGCTTTAAGAGTGCGAAAGCATCTTAGAGGCACAAGTGCAAAACCCCGCCTTTGTGTTGTGAAGAGCAATTGCCATATTCAAGCGCAACTTATCGATGATGAAGCAGGACATACTTTGGGCGGCACTGCAACATTTGCAAAAGAGTTTCGCAATACGGAGTTTAATAAAAAGAATAAAGCTTCAGCCCGTAAGCTCGGAGAGCATATTGCAGAGATTGCCAAAAGCAAAAATATTAAAGAGGTCGTTTTTGATAGGGGACCTTTCAAGTATCATGGTGTATTAGCAGAATTAGCTAATGCGGCGCGCGAAGGTGGGCTACAATTTTAATAAGGATAAGGACGAGACATGGCAAAAAACAGTGAGTCTCCAAAAAAAGAGAAGACAGAAGGCGAATTAGCTGAAAAAGTATTGTATATCAATCGTTGCTCTAAGGTAGTCAAAGGGGGACGCAAATTTAGTTTTTCTGCTTTAATTTTAGTCGGAGATGGAAAAGGACGAGTAGGATATGGATTTGCGAAAGCAAATGAATTAACCGATGCGATTCGAAAAGGTGGAGAAGCTGCGCGAAAGAATCTTATTCATTGCCCACTAGAAGGAACAACGATCCCTCATGAAGTGATTGTGAACTGGGATGGTGCGAGCGTTTTATTAAAACCTGCGCCCGCTGGAACAGGGGTTATAGCTGGATCTAAAGTACGTGCAGTTTTAGAACTTGCAGGTGTCAAAGACGTGATGGCAAAAAATTTAGGGGCTAGCAATCCAATTAACCAAGTTAAAGCGACGTTTGCCGCTATAGCCAAGTTGTCTACCCGTGAAGAGATTAAGCAGAAAAGAGGGATAGGTAGTTAATCATGTTAACATTGAACGCTTTAAAAAACACAACACGCCCGGCAAAAGCTAGAAAGAGAGTGGGACGCGGGCTTGGTTCAAAGCTTGGTAAAACATGTGGTCGTGGCGAAAAAGGTGCAGGATCACGTTCAGGCTACAAACGCCGTTATGGTAAAGAGGGTGGTAACATGCCCCTTTTCATGAAAATCCCACTTAGAGGTTTTAATAATGCTCAGTTTCGCAGAGAAATGGATGTGATCAATCTAGATCAATTGAATCACATTTTTTCTGATGGGGATACTGTAAGCATCGAAACGTTAAAACAGAGAGGATTGATTAGCGGACCGACACATGGTGTGAAATTACTCGGAACAGGGGAATTAAAAAAGAAGCTAAAAATCCGACTTAATGCTCTTTCAGAATCAGTTCGTGAAAAATTAACAAGTGCGAAAATTGATTTTGAACTGGTAAAATAAATTAATTTAAATCGTTTCTTGTGACCTTGTCTTTTGCCCATAAGTTGAGTTAAACGGGCAGGGGCAGGGGCGCGGGCATGAATGATGGCCCTCCGAAAATGGTCTAAACTACTAACCCCATAGTAAAGAAATGTATAACGGATTATCACGAATTTTCCAAATTCCCGAGTTAAAAACGAAAATACTTTTCACTCTTTTCCTGTTGGCAGTCTGCAGAATCGGAAGTTTTATTCCAGTTCCGGGAATTAATGGCGAAATTGCAGTCAGTTTTTTTAGACATGCTACAGGCGGAAGTCAAAATCTTTTTCAAATGGTAGATATCTTTTCCGGCGGAGCCTTTTCACAAATGACTGTGATTGCTCTTGGAGTTACGCCGTACATTTCCGCATCGATCATTATGCAGCTTTTAGTTGCATTAATGCCAAGTCTTCAGAGAGAGATGAAAGAGAATGGTGATATCGGCAAACGAAAAATTAATCGATGGACTCGTTTTTTAACGGTCATTCTTTCTTTCCTCCAATCGGCATTATTTGCTAAATACGCTCTTCAGATGAATCTCTCAAGGCCTGGAATTGTTGCTGGAGAATTGCTAGATATCACTATGTTTGGAGTTCCCTGGCTTTTCTATTTAATCACTATTTTTACTATGACCACAGGAACCATGTTTCTGATGTGGATCGGGGAACAAATTACTGAAAGAGGGATAGGAAATGGGATCAGTTTGATTATCTGCCTCGGAATATTATCGCAAATCCCAACTGCGATGGGTCTTATTTTACAGCAGCTAAACTTGGATTCACAAGAAGCGGGGCAGATGAATTTTTCATCGATTTTCGTCTTGGTTGGAGTCTTTGTTGCCGTGACTTTTGCTACCATTTTGGTGATACAAGGACATCGCCGTATCCCTTTACAGCATGCTAGAAGAGTTGTTGGAAGGAAGGAAGTTCAAGGAGGATCATCATACATTCCTCTAAAAATAAATTACGCGGGTGTTATTCCTGTGATATTTGCCTCATCATTGCTCATGTTTCCAGCAACGATTGGAACTTTTGTTGGCAGAGGAAATTGGATAGGAGAGGCTGCAAGCTGGTTATCGCCGGGGAGTGCTCTGTACTTTGTATTGTTTGTCGCTTTAATCATATTTTTTACATATTTTTGGACCGCAACTCAATTTAGACCGGATCAAATTGCATCGGATATGAAGAAAAATGGAGCATTTATTCCGGGTATTAGACAAGGAAAACCCACCCAAGACTACCTTGAAAGCACCATGAATAGAGTGACATTGCTCGGGTCTATTTTCTTAGCCCTGATTGCAATTCTACCTACTATGGTAAGCAGATTATTAGGGGTATCCCAAACGATAAGCTATTTTTTTGGTGGAACAGCGCTACTGATTTTAGTTGGGGTAGTTTTAGATACTATGAAACAAGTAGAATCTCACTTATTGATGAAACGCTATGATGGTTTTATGAAAAAAGGGAGAATTAGAGGGCGTTAACACATAGGGTTAAAATGATCTTTTGTGATTTAATATAACGAATCACAAGAGGTATTAAGTTGCATTTAAAGGTTATTTACTATAAAATTTACACTTCGTTTTGGAAAAAATTAGGAGAGTTCAATGCCTAGAGTTATAGGTATCGATATACCAGATAATAAAAGATTAGAGATAAGCCTCACTTATCTATTTGGGATTGGTCGTCATTTATCAAATGAGATTATTTCAAAGTTGGCTTTAGATCCAGATATGCGCGCGCATAAATTAACACAAGATGACATTGCACGCATCAACGGTCTCTTACAATCTGAATATGTCGTCGAAGGTGATCTTAGACGTCAAGTTCAGAATAACATTAAGCGTTTAATCAGTATTCATTCCTATAGAGGAATGCGCCATCGCCTTGGGTTGCCAGTACGTGGACAGCGGACAAGAACGAATTCAAGAACACGTAAAGGTCGCCGCAAGACGGTTGCTAATAAGAAAAAATAAGCAGTAGAAGGAGTTCTTAATCTTGAGTAAGCAACCAGCTAACCCAAATAAAAAAAGCACTGTTAAGACTAAGAAAAAAGTCGCACAGAATGTTCCGTCGGGAATCGCACATGTTAAAGCAACCTTTAACAATACAATTATCGCAATTACAGATCCTTCAGGTAGAGTCGTATCTTGGTCATCTGCCGGTAAGGTTAATTTTTCTGGATCGCGTAAATCTTCAGCCTTTGCTGCTACCGTTGCAGCGCAAGATGCTGCAAAAATTGCAGCTTCCTTAGGAATGAAAGAGGTAGAAGTTAACTTAAAAGGACCAGGAGCCGGGAGAGAGTCAGCAGTACGTGGCCTCCAAAGCGCTGGATTAACGATTACAGCAATTCGTGATACAACACCTGTTCCTCATAATGGATGCCGTGCTCGTAAGCGACGTCGTGTATAAAAATTAATAAAGGAGAACCGCTTCATGTCAGTTAAATATGGCAAATTTGAAATGCCCAAGCAGATCATTGTAGATAAAGAAAAACCGGATTCGAATTTTGCTCGCTACATTGCAGAGCCATTCGAAAGAGGGTTTGGACATACGATCGGCAATTCACTGCGCCGCATGATGCTCTCTTCGCTTGAAGCACCAGCGATTATATCTCTTAGGATTGAGGGAATTCCTCATGAATATATGTGCATTGAAGGAATTGTCGAAGATATGACAAATATCATCCTCAATTTCAAAGGGGCGCTTTTAAGAAAGTTGCCAATGGATGATGCCCTTAATTCTCGCGACACGCGCATGCTGACAAAAGTTGTTGAAGTGACACAAGATGATTTAGATCGAAATAAAGGACACTACAAAGTAACCCTAAGCGATGTTATTCAAGACGGGCTTTTTGACATTGTGAATCCAGAGCTTCATTTATTCACAGTCACAAAACCAATGAAAAGGCAAGTTGATTTAAGAGTAGCTTTTGGAAGAGGATATGTCCCTTCTGAAAGACATATGATAAGAGACAAAACTTCCGATGAAATTCTTATCGACGCTGCATTTTCTCCTGTCCGCTTGGTCAATTACTTCGTAGAAAATACAAGGGTAGGTCAAGACACAGATTTTGATCGATTGATCGTTGAAGTGACAACAGATGGAAGAGTAACTGCAGCAGAAGCTTTGAGTTTTGCCGCTCAGATCGGTCTTAAACATTTTGAAGTTTTCAATCAATTTAATCCTTACGTTCTGACTTTCGCAGAAAAAGGTGGAGACCGCGATGGCAATGAAGATGAATTAATGGATAAACTTGCTTTAGGAATCGATGAGATAGAACTTTCCGTACGCTCTGCAAATTGCTTGACTGGAGCGAGCATCGAAACTCTCGCAGAACTTGTCTGCATACCAGAGAGAAGAATGCTTGAATTTAGAAATTTCGGAAAGAAATCATTGAATGAAATCAAAGCGAAATTAAATGAAATGGGGCTTCACTTAGGGATGGAACTAAGCCGATTTGGAATCACACCTGATAATGTGAAGGATAAAATTAAACAATATCGCGATGAAAAGAAAAAAAAGAAAGAATTATTAAAACACGAAGAGCCCAAGTAGGTAAATATGAGACACCTTAATCAAACATGTAAACTTAACAGAACGACGTCACACAGACGATGCATGTTTGCCAACATGTTAAAATCTTTGGTGACGAAAGAGAAAATTCAAACGACTGTCCCAAAGGCGAAAGCGCTACGCCGTTATGCAGATCAATTGATTACTTTAGCAAAGAAAGGCACACTTGCAGCAAGAAGGCAGGCTATAGCTGAATTAATGATCCGCTTTAACACTTTAACTCCAAAAGAGCAAAGGGCAGTTAAAGAGGGCGACACAAGCGCTTATAATGATGATCGCCTAGTCATCGCGAAACTATTCGACGATTTGGCTGCACGATTTGCAAATCGCAATGGCGGATATACTCGTATCATTAAACAAGGATACCGCGTTGGAGATAATGCCCAAACGTGCATTATAGAATATCTCGCAGATTAGATATTCATCTTGTTTATAAATTGTTATTCAGATCACCAACCCCTTTTCACTGCACAAAAATTAAACAACGATTGTGCAGGGAGAGGGGTAGGCAATTAAATTCCATTATACTTCATTAATAGAAAAATTTGAGAGAACTAAGATGAAAAAATTTCTTAGAGAGAGTAGGGTGTGAAGAAACTATTTGATAAAGCCTTCTTGTAATTTACATTACCTGATATGAAAATTTTGAGAATAAAGTGTATCCTCTCATTGCGATTACGCAACCTGTGTTAATCATATTTTTTCTTTTTGACGCGATTTTCAATAAAAATTCTTAATAATTAAAAAGATCTCTTGCATAATTCATTTTTTAAGATGAAGTCGCAAGGGGTCAAAAATGTGGAAGTATTTTTTTTTATTGTCGTTAATTTTTTGCACCTCTTGTTGCGCAAAAAACAAATATTATTTATCCATTTGCATGATTTTCCGCGATGAGGCTCCTTATCTCAAAGAATGGATAGAATATTATCGGCTTATGGGGGCCGAACACTTCTACTTAGCCAGTCATAATAGTCGGGATGATTTTCAATCTATTTTAAGTCCCTATATTGAAAAAGGAATCATTGAATTGAAATTGATTAATGATACAAATAAAGACTTAAATTTTTTTATTTCCCATACTCAAGTGGGTTTTTTCAATGAAACTTTAAAAAAAGCCAAAAAGGAAAGCAAATGGGTCGCTTTTCTCGATTCTGATGAATTTCTAGTTCCCTTAAAAGAGCATTCACTCGTCCATTTGCTTAGGGATTATGAAAAATTTGGAGGATTGGTAGCAAATTGGCATATGTTTGGAACTTCAAATGTCGCTAAATTAGATCCTGATAAGTTAATGATCGAACAGTTGATCTATTGCGCAGCAAAAGATGAACCAGTTCAACAACATGTAAAAAGCATTCTGCAACCCAAAAAAGCCTGTAAATTTGTCAATCCCCATTATGCAAAATATAAGAGAAAATATTACCATGTGAATACCAATAAAGAACCCTTAAGAGGAGCCAGAAGCAATTCAATTTTGTATGATCGATTAAAGATTAATCATTATTGGACTCGAGATGAATTTCATCTTTGGGAAATTAAAGCAAAAAGGCATGTTGCAGGGGGAAATAGCGATCTTATTCAAGGTGTCATTAAAGCAAATAATGATTACAATTTGGAAAAGGAGATCTCGATTCTTCGTTTTGTTTCTTCCCTAAAAAAAAGAATGAATACCGTGAATCATTAAAACTAGGTCTATTAAGCTTGAGGTAAAATATATGCCAAGAATTGCTATCAACGGATTTGGACGAATAGGTCGGCTTGTATGCCGCTTAGCTTTAAATGCTCCCCAAATCGAAATCGTGGCTGTCAATGATCTTGTTCCTCCTGAAAACTTGGCTTATTTGCTGAAATATGATTCGACTCATGGGCGCCTTGAAAAAGAGGTAAGGGTTGATGGGAATTATCTTATCGTAGATGGGTCTAAAATTCTTGTTTTAAATGAAAAAGACCCGGCTAATCTCCCTTGGAAAGATTTGAATATCGATTACGTTATCGAATCGACAGGGCTATTTACCAAACGAGAAGACGCAGGCAAGCATATTGATGCAGGCGCAAAACGCGTCATCATCTCGGCTCCGGCGAAAGGAGATGTTCCAACTATTGTCATGGGTGTTAACCAAGAGACATTTAATCCCACAAATGATTTGATCGTTTCAAACGCTTCTTGCACGACGAATTGTTTGGCACCTATTACTAAAATTTTACTCAACCATTTTGGAATAGAAGAGGGGTTGATGACAACAATCCATGCGATGACTGCATCTCAGCCCACTGTGGATGGTTCTTCAAAAAAAGATTGGCGAGGTGGTAGAAGTGCTCCGCAAAATATCATTCCAGCAACAACCGGCGCCGCTAAAGCTGTAGCCCAGTGTCTCCCACAGGTGGAGGGGAAGCTGACTGGGATGGCTTTTCGAGTGCCGACCGCAGATGTTTCAGTAGTAGATTTAACAATTCGTTTAAGCAAGCCAACGACCTATGATGCGATTTGCAAAGTGATGAAAGAGGCAGCAGAAGGATCAATGAAGGGAATTTTAGAATTTTGTGATGAGCAAGTGGTTTCTTCAGATTTTATTGGGTCAAAAAGTTCTGCTATTTTTGATAAAGATGCCGGGATTGGTCTGAATTCAAATTTTTTTAAAATTGTTGCTTGGTATGACAATGAAATGGGCTATTCCGCTAGGATAATAGACCTAGTGATGTATATGGAAAGGGCCATTGCCATGAAATCAAAAGAGGTGTAAACTGTACCTCTCATGTCTCAAAATTTGGCATGTAGAGCTGCGTGAAAATCTCCGCTGATCGAAGATCGCAAACGACCCAATATTAAATCAATATGGGGTCGTTTGCGATCTTCGATCCCCGAGGTTTTGACGCGCTCCCCATGCCAAATTTTGAAACACGAGAGGTATAGGCCTCTCGTGAAAGATAGATAAGTTTTTTACTAGCCTGCATATTAACATTGGAGAGAAACAAGTGGATTTTACTCGTGAACCTATTATAGAAACAATTATAACTCCAAAAGAAGGGCACAAACTCGTTATTCGCAGCACTAAAGGTGTCGGCCAAGAAGAATACTTTGTGGATGCGGTAGAAATTGTGGCTTTTGGTAATGCCCTTTTTTTTCGTTCTTTAGAAAAACCTAAGGCTTTTCTTGCTCCGGTTTCCGATTATGAAGTCTTAGAAGTTAGAGAAGCTCGCATGGTTTTAAAAAATGCCGGGCTGGATCGCTCAATCAAAATAGGTGGTGGTAAAGATTCAACAGTAAAAGCTTCAAGAGAAGAAGAAAAAATTGAGCAAAACAACGAAGTTCTAACTTCTGAGGAAAATAAACCAACAGATGCGTCAAATGATGCGCGGCCTGAAGTCAGAGTAGATAAAAAACGCGATCGTCGCCGCCATTACCGAAAACGCAGAGGAAAAGAAGAACTTAAAGAAGGGGAATCTGAACAACAATCTCCGCAAGTGGAAGAAAAAATAGCCATTGCTCCCACTGAAAGTGGCCTGTCTGATCATCCAACAATTGCATCTCCTTCCTTTTCCTCTTTATTACAGCCCCCCCCTACACTTATTTCGGAGACTATCGGACGTTATCGACAAAATGAACTCTTTAAAGGTGCTTTTTATCTTTCAGAAGAAGAACAATATCAACCCCACGAAAAAGTGCAAGATCTTTTAAATGAAGAAGATGATGAAGCGAT
Organism: Parachlamydiaceae bacterium; assembly: GCA_025451995.1. GTDB lineage: Bacteria > Chlamydiota > Chlamydiia > Chlamydiales > Parachlamydiaceae > JANWJE01. Next base: position 42,634 of record JANWJE010000140.1, read on the forward strand.
TCCAATGCTTCAGGAACCTGATTTTGCAACTGATGCAGAACCTCAAGATGTCGAGTCTGAAGAGCTAAAAGAGGAAGAATCCAAAAGCGAAAAGGAAGAAACTAAAGAAGAATACGCCCTTCCTCTCTATGCTGATGAAGAAGATAACAGCATGCCGGAAAATTCAGAAGATCCATTTAAACACTTGACTGAATAATCAAGAAAAGTGTAAGTTTTTAACTTCGTTTTGCTCGGATGGTGGAATGGTAGACACAAGGGACTTAAAATCCCTTGCTCATTTTGGGCGTGAAGGTTCGAGTCCTTTTCCGAGCATGCCAAACCGTTAGAAGGTAGGTCATCGACCTAGTTACCTTCTTCTTAAAGGACTTAAGTCTTAATTGACTTAAGTCGCTTTATTATCTGAATGGCTTGCTTTACATGACCTCCTAACCATTGAAATCAATGGCGTGGACCACTGATGGTCCACCCCACAAACAAGGGAGGTTATTAGTATGGCATCAATTCAGAAAAGACAAAAAGCAAATGGGGAATATTCTTATCGAGTTCGTATAAGAGTAGAAGGAGCCCCTCTAGTTACTGAAACATATCCTACCCGAAAAGAAGCTTTGGCGTTTGCTAGACGTATGGAAGCAGAGATCAGGGCTGGTCGATATTTTGGAAGAGAAGAAGATAGAGAAAAGACCTTTGCAGAATTTATCGATTGTTATATAGAAAAAGAGTTACCAAAAAATCCTAAAGGGTATGCAAAACAAAAAGCATTACTTACTTGGTGGAAGTCAAAATTGGGATGCTATTTTTTATGTTATATTACCCCATCCATGATTGCCGAGTTACGCGATAAGCTGATGAGTGAAACAACTTATCGAAAGAAACTTCGCATATCATCAACGACAAATCGATATCTAGCATCCCTTAGTCGGGCATTTAATATCTGCCAAAAAGAAATGCATTGGATTAAAGAAAATCCTGTTTTGAAAATCAGCCGTCCAAAAGAAAATAGCCCACGAGAAAGATATTTAGACAAAGAAGAAATTGCTTTGCTTCTTGAATCTTGCCATAAAAGCAAGAGTCCGCATCTTTATTCTGTTGTTCTTTTTGCTATAGGAACAGGCGCTAGAAGGGGAGAAATTTTAAATCTTAAAACTGAAGATGTGAATTTTTTTAGAGCAACTGCAACATTTAGATCTACAAAAAATGGTACGAATCGGACAGTTCATCTAAGTCCCGTTATCATGAATTGTCTAAAAGAAGAAAGCAGCAAGAGAGTTGTTCTTAGCAAATATTTATTTCCAAGCATTGATGGAAAGCGCCCCGCAGATATTCGAAGTGCGTGGGATAAAGTGATAAAAGAATTGGGTTTCAAAAATGTGTGCTTTCACACCCTCAGGCATACTACTGCTTCGCATTTAGGACAGAGTGGCTATTCAAGTCTTGAAATTGCTCAGATTTTAGGTCATAAAACGTTAATGATGGTCAAACGTTATAGCCATCTATCAACCGCTTCAACGGTTCCAATACTTGATAAAATTAATGATGAATTATTAGGTAAAGTTGTAAATGAATAAAAAATTAGTTTTACCGGAAAATGATTTTTCTTCTGACGACGATGGCTTTGTCTATCGTCGTTCTTATGAATCTTTTTTTGATTATTTTAAAAAAATTGTTTCTAAAGAAGATTTGGAATCATCTATTCAAAAGATTGAAGACAAGAGAGAAATCTTAAATGCTGCTAGAAAACAATTTCTTAGCGCTGTTAGAGAAGAGTCTCTTTTAGCGCTATTTTTAATATGGTCAAAGCAAAACTATGTGAAAACTGGCTATCCTGATTACGCCAAAATACTCATAGAAAAAGAAATTCTTATTTTTAATGATGATAGCGGAAATCTTTTGATTTTAAAAAATATTGAGAGAAAATTTCTGGTAGATATTTTGGAATCAATAAGATGCAGAAAAGATTTGGATCTCTGGCAAAGAGAAATGCTTGTGTTAGCCTATCTAGATTTTATCAATTTTTCTAGGTCTGTTACAGATTATATGGCGTTCTGGGACATTAAAGATCTGGATAAGGAAAGAAGCTATAAGAGAATTTTTGAATATGATGATTTTATAAGAATTATTGATAAATTGGATGATAAGTTTCAACTTTTAGCAAAACTTCTTTATTTGGGTGGTCAACGTACTTTAGATCAGGTGCTTACTTTAAATGTTCAAGACATTCAATTTGAACGAAGAGTTGTTGTTTATGGAAATGATCAAGCTTCTTATTCTCTACATGTGTTTGAAGATCTCAAGGCTATAATAGGTGAAAAAAAATTTGGACGTGTTTTTTTAGGGCGTCAAGACAATCCGCTTAATGCCGCTACAGTTTTTAGGCATTTCAAGGATGGTGCTACAAAAGCTAGATTGGATCCCTCATTTTCTCCCAAAACATTATTATTACATGTGGATTAAAGAATAAACTTATACCAAGTATAACTTGAAACCAGGATGTTTGCAATGTATTTTCGTGATAAATAGCGAATTTCGCATGAAATACAACTTGTGTATTGCAAAATATCTAATCGATATGATACATTCCCCCTTGATTTCAACGGTTAGGGGGTTATATGAAGCAGCTCGAGAATTTAATAGAATTACGTGAATATTGTCGTCAAAATAAGTGGCCAAGGCTTCCGCAATGGCAACACTTTATTTATTCGCGTAAACCAATAGCCATAGCGTGTATTAAAAAAGTTGCAGGTCGATATCTAATTGATCTTGAAGCTTTTCAAAGATTTATCGCAAATGCCTCTATTGATGAATAGGGGTGTTATGAATTCTACTAGCAAATCAACCACACCGCCACACTCCAAAGAATCTGAAATGATGGTACTTGGTTGCATGCTAACCAGCATTAATGGCTTGAATATTGCAGCAGTCGCATTGGATGATTCTGATTTTTATTTTACAGAACACAAAGTCGCTTTTCAAGTATTGAAGGCAGCTCACAAAAATGATAAGCCAGCCGATATCCATTTAATTGCTGAAGAGCTCAAAAGGCAAGATAAACTGTCTGTTGTTGGAGGCTTATCTTATTTAACTACGTTAGCGCAATATGCCGGGACATCAGCTTTTATTGAGGAGTATGTCAAGGTAGTCCAAGACAAGGCATTTCTACGCAGAATAATTCATGCTGCTCAGCAAGTTGAAAAAGCAGCTTTAGAAGAACCTTTAGATGTTAAAAAAGCCCTAGAAGATTTCCAAGAGATTTTCGCTCAAATCAGCCGAGCTGCCAAATTAAAATCAGGCTTATCAATTAAATTTTTAGATGATTTTGATCAAAATTTTCTTCTTGTTGAACCTACTAAAAAACCTGCGTTGCTTGAGTATGCAAATGAAAAAGGAGCAATTGTAGGATTCATTCCTAAGGGGATTGTTGCCATGCTAGTAGGAGCTGGTGGAGTTGGTAAAACTCATCTTCTAGCACAATTGGCTATTTCAATTGCAATGGGTTCACCTTGGTTGGACATTTTTACAACAACGAATCATTGTGGGGTAGGTAAGAAAGGTAATGTTTTTTTAGAGTTTGGTGAAAATCAATACGACGATATTCATAGAGTTTTATACAAAGCGTCAAAAAAGCTTAGAAAACAACAACCCGATATTCTTAAAGATGATCCACTACTAGAAGCAAGTAAAAAAATAGCAGCCGTTTCATTTTGTGGCCAAGCATCTGTTTTTATCGAAAAGGGCAAGCCAACTCCTTATTATCGCGAATTAAAAATGAAACTAATCGAAGGAGCACCTAAAGAAGGTTGGGCATTAATCATTTTAGATCCTATTTCACGGCTCATGGGAGCAGATGCAGAAGTTGATAATGCCGCAGCTACTCAATTTATTGCTTTGCTAGAAGAGCTGACAATTGACCTTCCAGGAAATCCAACGGTTCTTTTTGCGCATCATGTCAGCAAATCAGCTATTAATGAATCTAAACAGAATCAAACGGCCGCTAGAGGTGCGTCTGCACTTAGCGATGGGGTTAGATGGCAAGTTAACTTTTCAAGAGATGAAAACGACAATTTGGCATTGAAAATGACCAAATCTAATTTTACAGCACTTATGGATGAAATAATTTTAGAAAGAGATGATGATGGTTATTTAAAGAAATCAAAAAATGCAATTCGAATAATGTCACTAGAGGATAAAAAGAAACGTTTTAACAATTCCGATGAGATAATCGGATCACTCTATAAATAAAATGATGACTGAAACGATCGACTTAACTTTTGAAGAGAGAATAAATTTTGCTAAAGAATATAAGGCAGCTCTGGGTGAACCCGCCCTTAATATGCTTTACCGTTTCAAAATAATAGAAAAATTTCTAGAGAAACAAAATAAACCACATTTTTTTTTCCAAATTTTAAAAAATTTTTTATTTACTATTACCTCACAAGATCCAACATCGTTTCATTATGAAATAGTAAGAAAAGCCTTATCTAAAATTGATGAAAAGGAAGTGAACAATACATTGGCAATAGACTTATTGACTAGAGCATTCGTTGAGGCATGCAACAAATTTAATAAGAAATTAAAGCTATCAGATTCTTTAGAAAAAATAATCAATTATTGTAGAAAAAATGACCCTTATAAAGATGAAATCATTTCCTATTACTTAGACTTTGTGGATTGTACAGATGCAGAACTAGATTTTGAAAAAGAATTTTTTTGTGAAAATGGTTTATCTATTTGGGATAATATTTATTTAAGGCTTTTGGAGCAAATAGGAACTAAAGGGAAAAAGCTATCTAAAGAAATTGGAGAAAAAATTAAAAAGAAAAAGGGTAATTGGGATCAACAATTTTGGTTTCAAAAGCCAACTCCCGAAAACCCTTTTTTTTATTCAACAGCATTGATCATTCTAGCATCTGTTTTATGGGAAGATGATGTTAAAAAAAGAATAAAATTTTCTACTAAAAATGTACCCGCTCTAACTACAAATATTCAAAATCCAATATCTAAGATGCTAGCTCCTAAAAATAAGGTTATTAAATGCGATAACAGTATTCAAGTATTTCACCAAGATTCATTGCTCGGTATTGCTATAGTTCCAACTATTCCTCATCTTTATTCTACCGTCTTTAATGGAGCTGAAAAACTTAATACAGTTACAGGACATCGTTTTATTAGGCATTTGGTTGTAACAGCATTCGAACAATTGATAAACGGAAATTCAGATTATAGAGTTCTAAAATTTGATAGAGGCGCTTCTGATATATCTGCTGAATTAGGCTTGAATGGAAAACAACATATAACAAATATAAAAGAGATTCTGCATGCTATGGCCTATTTTGAATTTCGTGGATCTCAATTGACTGGAAACCTAATTCAACTAAGCAAATATAAATCCCCTATAACAGGCCGACAAGATGAAGGTTATTTAATAACAATTGGTCCGCCATTACTTCCTTATCAAACTTTTGAAGCTTACAAAAATGGTTCATGTAATTTGTTAATCCCTCTTTTAAAAGATCCTCCTCTTGTTGGTTCAAGCAGATCTCACGCAGGCCAATACCTTCTTCAAATGAATTTAATGGGTGAATTAAGCAAAAATTCAATTCAACTTGTTAAAGAAGGGGGGATTCAACTCTCTGAAAAAAAATTAGAAGAATTTGCTCAAGCATGCGGTTTAACTTCTGAATTACTTACTAAGGTTTTAGATAGATGGACCCAAGATGGAAATGATGGTGCTAAATTTCTTGAGAGAATTGATGGTGATTTTTACACACTGGGACCTGAACATTATAAGGCTCTAGAGTTTCTAAAAAGACAAGGTGAACTTAGGATCAAGCAATCTAATCGAGGAAAATCATCAGCCATTAAAAGATCTCAGGCAAAACATATAAAAAAGACAAAATAATGGGTTTTGAGAGAGAAAAAAAGAGATAGTACAAGCATCGACAGGGGATAGTACAAGCATCGTCGAAGGATAGTACAAGCATCGCTAATTTCTTGGCTGTTCACAATTAGATGTAAGCGTGTTTAGTGTATTTTCAAACTCAACGGTAACGGTAACGGTATTAGTTACCCGCTACGCTGTTCGCGTTTAGGCGCGACAGCTAGCTTTCAATTTAGGAAAGGAGTGATCTCATGGAGATAATGAATTTTAAGCAGATCAATAGAGGATGTCTAATAGCACGATTTGACGTGAGAATTCCCTCGTGGGGTCTGACTATTCGTGGTTGCTCATATTTTGAAAAAGATGGAAAACGATGGTTTGGGATGCCGAGTAGCCGAATTGAAAATAAAGATGGTTCGGTGAAAAACTATGAGCACATCCTTTTTGATAAAGGAACGCGGATGAGACTTGATACTGCTTGCTTAGAAAAAATCAAGAGCGGTCAGTATCAAACGAAGCAAGAGCAGCATGAAAACAAGATTCCATTCTAATTAAGAGGTTAAATGAATATCGAAATTTTAGAGTTTTACCCAATCGAAAGAAATGAGGCCAACGGTTTTTTAAGCGGAACACTTCGGATCAGGTTACTTGATCTAGGCGTCGATATTCTGGGGGTTTATGCGGTTAGAAACAAGAATGGTTATTTTTTCAATCTTCCTAGGGGAAAAAGTATTCATCATGAGACTGGAGGTGTTTGCTTCTACCCTTTTTTATCTTTTAATGACAAAGAGAAACAGCGGATGATTATGCAAGAAATCAAGGTGAAAGGGCAAAAATTTATTGAAAAACGGCTCGCTTCAGGAGACTCCATTGTTTTCCCTGGCAAGCCATCGTTTAACAAAAGCCAATCATCTACACCTAGAACGAAAGAAATTGTAAGGGAAGCGAAGGAAATAGTAACCGACAATAAACCAAAACCAGTGTCATCGATAGCTAATAAGGTATGGGTAGATCCGCCTCCTCGAAAAATTGCGACGGCTCATCATCAGAGAAATTTAGGAAAGAGATGATGGGTAAGGTAATTGATTTTTTGAAAACGACAAAGGATGAAGACGAAGTCCGTCCATTAGAGAAAGACCAAATATTAGCCAATCTTGAGAATATTAATGGCGAAATAATCATCGAATACATGATGGCCATTGATAATGGCGTCGAACGGATGTTGTTGTTCAAAAACTTTATTGGTTCCAAGTTTAGACCAAAGCTATCAAAGCTTTTATTGGAGCAAATTAAACCTAAATGGTTGAATGGTCTTAGAGATGTTGTTTTCCATTTGTCATTTTTAGATATCGATAAAAAAGTTGAAAAAATCGTCAATGCAACAATCGGAGAAATACTCGAACCATCAAAAGAGAGTTGCGATAAAGCTGAATTTTTGGTTGAAAAAATCATGTCTCAAAAATGCGATTTAAAGGAGATAGGCAAGGAATTCTATCGTCGAGCAGATCTTTTAAGATGGCTTGGGGCTGCTTTTTCTGTTCTTGGAGAAGGCGACGAATTTGAAAAAACCGCAAAAGAAAGGTTGTCACGTTTTTCAAGTGAGGATTTAGACGTGATGATAGATACTATTAAAAATGAAAAATCTTTACATTAGATGTGTTATAAAACGTTTATATTTATAGGTGTTATGATGATTTCATGTGATCTGAAAGAAGATATTGAAAATTTGAAGTTAGGCGTCGTTAAGATGGAAGAGGCGTTTAAAGAAGGCGATGGTATTCGTTATGGAGAACTTGGCAAAGAGTATGGGCCAATTGCATTCCGCGTTTACAAGGAGTTGGACAAAGAGTCTAAGGGTGTTGATTTCTTTGATGGTAACCCTGTTTTATTAGACCCCTGCACGGTTCAAAATAGAACTAAAGAGATGATATTCCAAGGGGAAGAACCGGAGATTTATAGTGAAGAATTCTGGCTTCATAGCGATATGGCCAAGTCTTTGTGCGACTATATTGATATGAAAAATAATACACTTGTTGCTGGGTGCATTGATGGATAATTATCTTTGCTAAAAGACAGTGAATAATTCAAAAGGCGAAAAAATGGAGGTGGCCTATGCCGGCACCGAAAGGGCATGAGCCCTATAACAAAAATGGCGAGGGGGGACGGCCTAAAAAATACACTCCTGAATTTTTGGATCAAGAAGCCAATGCCCTTATTGAGTGGAACATGGATAAAAACAACATATTCATCGAAGATTTTTGCTTAGAAAGAGGTTATCACGAGTCAAGAATTACAGAATTTGTTCAAGCTAACGATAGGTTTTCGGAAGCGTATGATATGCAAAAAATGAAACAAAAAGTTGCATTATTTAAAGGTACTTTAGGAAAAAAATTTTCGTATCCAATGGCTGCACTGATCCTAAGCCATAATCACGGAATTATAGCAAAAACAGAGCAGAAGTTAACTGGAAGTGCAACCGACCCCCTCTCTTTCGTTCTTGATAGGGTCGATGGTAAATCAAAGGAGTTTGTAAATGAGACATAGAGTTGAAGATCTTGGTCGTCTTGCAGTTTTAATAAGAAATTTGCTGGATCACCCTCTATTTCAAGAGAGCTTCCTACCGGGTCGGCCTAAAGATTATTGGGAATGGTTCTCAGAATTACCTGAAGAGAAAAAAAATGATGTCCTTCACGCCTGGGTATATGGGATCGAGAATATTAGCGAAAAGCTTTATGAAATGCTGGAGATAGCTGAAGGGACAGATCGTCTAAATGAGGTTAATAATGAGTCAGAGCGCAATTGATCTTGCAGAACAAAGGCTTTCGGATAGGATTTGGAGGTTAAATAATCTCTATTACATCATCGACAAGAAAGGACAAAAAGTTAAATTCGAAATGAATTGGGCTCAACAAGCTATCTATGATGATCTTTGGTATTTAAATATTATTTTAAAAGCTCGGCAATTGGGGGTAACGACGTTTATCACACTCCTTCTTTTGGATGTTGCCCTCTTTAACTCTCACGTCTCATGCGGTATAATTTCGGACACTGAAGAGTCTGCAAAGTACATTTTCAGAAAGATAAAGTTTGCTTACGATTCTTTGCCCGATCATCGCAAGGCTATGCGTGAAGCTAAGATTGACTCCGCGAAAGAGCTTACATTTTCTAATAATTCCTTGATAAGGGTTGGAACATCACTAAGAGGGTCTACGTTCAATTACCTGCTTGTATCAGAGTTTGGAAAAGTTGCCGCCGAAGATATCAGAAGAGCGAATGAAGTGCTCACTGGGTCTTTAAACACTCTTGCCGTTGGTTCTTATTGTTTTATCGAGAGCACGGCTCGCGGACGTTCAGGAATTTTTTATGACATGTGCGTTGAAGCTAAAAAGGCAAAAGACTCTGGTAAAAACTTAACAAAAATGGATTACAAATTTCATTTTCTTCCTTGGTGGCAAGAACCTCATTATCGAATTAGCCAAGGAGGTATACAGATAAGTGAAGAACTAGAAGAGTATTTTAAAATGCTCGCGGTTCAAGGAATCGAACTCGATCTTGAGCAAAAATGCTGGTATGCAGCAAAGCTCTCGAATCAAGGCGACAACATGCGAAGAGAGTTCCCAAGCACGGCCGAGGAATCTTGGGAAGTGTCAAACGAGGGTCTTTATTATGGCAAATTGATAACACAAGCTCGCCTTGAAAAAAGGATTGGGTTCATTCCTTATGAAGATAGCATTCCAGTTTATACCGCATGGGATTTGGGTTATAACGATTCAACGGCGATTTGGTTTTTCCAAGTCTATCGTAAAGAAATTCGTTTAATAGAATACATTGAAGGAAGTGGGGAGTCTCTCGCCCACTGGCTAGGTGTTGTTAAGTCTAAGCCTTACGTTTATGAGAAGCATCTGGCCCCGCACGACGTGATGGTGCATGAATATAGTAGCGGTATGAGTAGACAGGCTTCAGCAAGAAAGATGGGAATTAATCTCATTCCAGTGCAAAAAGTTCAAATTATTCCAGGTATTGACCAAGTAAGAGGCATTCTTTCCAGATGCTTTTTTGATGAACGCAAGTGCGAAAAAGGGATTAAGGCGCTAGAAAGCTATAAAAAGGGGTGGGATGATCGCTCGGGATGCTGGACTAGTCAGCCGCTTCATAATTTCGCAAGTCACGGCGCCGACGCATTTAGAGTTTTGGCTACTGGATTGTATTTGATAGAAAAGCAAGAAAATATAGATGGGCGAACACTTGGCGGAATGAATTCTTTCACTCGTCAAAAAAATCATTTCACAGGTGGATTTCAAAGCGCTTTTCGCTAGTAAATTTTAATCATTATTTTGTTTTTTAAAGTCTGTTTCTATGGTAGAATCACACCTTAGAAATGATTGAAATAGCAGAGGTGATTTATGGTTATTGTTCTTCCCCGAGCAAATAGAAGTCCTTCAACAAGCTCTCTGTTTGCACAAGCTATAGGAAGCGCTATAAGCAGTGGTCTTAAGTCTTATGGAGAACGTCGTAAACAGAAAGAACAAGATGAATCTCTTCAACAAAGTCTTTCAACAGTAGAACAACTTTATTCCGATCCTAATCTTTCTTCAGAACAAAAGCAAATCGGATTATTTAAAGCCCTTCGCAGTCAGCCAGAACTTGCAAAAACTTTAGGCCAGCAACTTGCTGGAATGGGACAAAAACTACCGAGTAAATATGAGCAATTTCAAATGGATCAGATGCGAGATGAGGAAAATTTTCTTAGCCGATTAATGGGCAATGGCGGAAGGCAAGGAATCGACGATTTCTCTCACATGAGCCAAGATAATTCATATGGATCATCTCGAATGGAGGGTGAAGAGGCAACCGGGTCAGAGTTTGACTATCGCGACCCATCAACTTGGACGGACAAACAAATTAATCAGTTCCGCTCAATAAAATCGAAAAGTCCAAAAGCACAAACACTCGCTAATATGGCGCAGAATGAATTTGAAAATAGGCAGGAATCAAAAAAAACAAAAGAAAAGTATCAAGAAAATATTGGGCCTTTGGAGGCTGCTTTAGATACTTTAAGTGTCATGGAGAAATTGGGATCAAGAGGTAATTTGGGAATCGGAACTTCCGTGAGGGGTATTCTATCACCTCAAGCAAGACGGGATCGCGGTGAATATGAAAGATTAGGAAAGAGCTTGATTCAATACTCAACAAATATCCCAATTAGAAACCGTTCTGAGTTCGAAACTTTAGCTCATGACCTATATGATGCGTCAATTAGTGATGACGCAAGAGTTGGTATTTTAAGCGCAATGAAAAGGATTATTCAAAACTCAATGCCACAATATCAGAGGCAGAGACCGCAAGAAATCGGCGGGGAAGAAATTCAAAACAAAGCAAATCGCCCCCCTCTCACAGGATTTTTAATGAGGTAATACTTATGGCACAGCCAAATTTTGATTATGCAGGCGCGCGTGAAGCCGGGTACTCAGATGAAGAAATAAAAGAATTTTTAGGATCTCTTCCATCATACAAATCAACCAATACAGGCAGCGCTTGGCAAAATATTCTGAATAACGCATCCAACTTTTTTGGCAATCTTGGTAATCCAACAGCTAAAGAAAAAGAACAAGAACCTTCACCTGAAGATTTGATCGAAAGGCATCTATTAAAAAACCTACCCAATTTCGACGTTAAAGGTGCCTTAGATGCGGGATATGACCCAGACGAAATAAATGCCTTTCTTAATGAAAATCAGCCGAAAAGAAGCAATTTAGAAAAAGGTGGTAGAATAGCTGGCCAATTCGCATTAGGTTTAGCAGAAAATGCGGCACTTCCCTATGAGATTGGTGTAGCTCCATTGTCATCAAAAGAAGCACAAAATATTCCTTATCGTGAAGATGTAGGATCTGAAATTGAAGATTTGATGGCACAAAAAGCTTCTGGGCAATGGTCGCCACAAGATGAAAAATTCCTTCAGCATCTACAAGAGCAAATTCAAGACCCACGCAAGTCAATGGAAAATGCTCAAACATTAAATGTTGGAATCCGCGATTTAGCGGAAAAAGCAACAGGCATAGACCTTCATCCTGAGGGCGTTTTGGAAAAAGCAGCCCAATTTTCGGCTTATTTAAAGAACCCTTCTAAATTAGCCGGAGTTTTTAAAACAGGGGTCAAGTTTCCGGATATAGTTAAAGCATTCGCACCAACAGGAAAAGAAGCACTAAGAGGACTTGGCGCAGGTGCCGGATTAGAAGCGGCTGAGCAAGGTAACTTTGGCCCAATCGGTACACTAGCTTCTACGGTAGTTGGCGATGTAATTGGTCATGGGGTAGGAGCTGGGCTATCTGGTGCTAAAAAGTTACTCACACAACCAAAGAAAACATTAGCTGAAGTGGCTGCAATTTTTACTCCTAAAGATAAGAGAAAACTACAACAAAATATCATTGAAGACTTTAGAAGAGCTGGTATTCAAGCGGACCTTGGCACAATTACCGATAGCAACCTCATTAAGTGGACGCAGTCTCGTTTGGCACAATCTGGCCTAGCTGGCAAAGCATTAGATAATTTCCGCCATGAAGTAACCGATCAAATTAAAACGCAATACCGAGAATTAGCAGAGGGGCTTGGCAATGCTAGATTTGCTAATTCTTTCGAAGCTGGCGAAGTCCTTAAAGATAACCTGAAGCGGATTAGAGATGCTGATTTAGCGGAAGCCAGAGGACTTTACACTAACGCAAATAAATCGTTGAGAGAAAATGCGCAAGTTAACACATCTAAACTTGGAAAATTGGTCCTTAACTTAGAAAAAGAGCTAAAACCTGGGCAAATTAAATCTGGTGAGCAACAAGCTGTTTTGAATGCGTTAGAAAAATTAAAGAGAGATATCTTTGATTCTGAGGGGAATTTAATCTATGGAAACGTCAAAGATTTGATGAATAACAAGATAGCACTCAACGATATTATCGATTACGAAGTGCAAGGCGGTGCTAAACAGCTACTTAAAGGGATAGTTTCCGAATTGGATAGGACTATTATTTCGCATGGAAAGGAAAATCCGACATTTGCCAAAAATTATGTAATGGCAAATAAAAAATTTGCAGATCATGCCAAGACATTCAGGAATAAAGATATTAATCTTCTTTTGAGAACACAAGATCCTTCGCAGATAATGGGAAGGATGAACTCGCTTAATGGCATTCGCAACCTCAATAAAATTCTTTCCAAAACACAGGAAGGAAGAGAGCTATTCAAGGATTTAACCAGGTTAAAACTCGATGAAGTTATTGGAAATAATCTCGTTGATAGCACAACCCAACAAGTAAAACTTGGTACATTTTCCAAATTGCTTCAGAAAGGGAAAAACAGGGAAATTATTAAAGAAATTCTTTCAGTCGATGCTTTCAAACGATTGGAAAAATTACAAAAAAATGCAGGCCGATTGGCCGATGCAGCAGATAAATTCTACAACGCCTCAAAATCTGGTGTAGTTGCCGCTGATGCTGCCGTAATTGCTAAAGGAATGTCTGATATCGCGCATCTTCTATATGGCAACCCATGGCCATTAATGAAGACCTCAGGTGGAATATTAGGGGCTAGAAAGCTCAGCCAGCTATTATCCGATTCCGAATTTTTAAAACTGACTGAAGAAGCTATTCTAGTCGCAGAAAAAGGGAACAACAAAGAGATGATCAATGCTTTTGAAAAGCTAAGGCCTTATGTCCTTCAAGCAATAGTATATTAAATTTTAAAATTAAAAAGGTTCAAATAGAGGAAGCGACCAAGTGTTCTCCCCCCCTGCAAACATCATACTTTTTCCTATTAATTTTTCTTCTTTAAATAATAGGAAGCATATCCCATATCTTAGAATCTTTTCAGAGCCGTCTATAATCATGTCAGGTTCTCCAAATGCTATTTCAACTTCTTCTCTAGTTGAGCCATTTTTAATATTATAGGATGACGTTAACAATTCCAAAAGACTTTTAAAAGTAAAGACAGCTTCTTCGTTTCTTGTGTCTAAATAGGCAGCCTGTCTTGATTGATCCCAGGCCTTCTTTATTTCACCTAATTTGATATAAACACACGCTAAATTGTTATGATAACGAGATAGTCTAGGCTCTAGTTCGCACGCTTTTTCAAGATGAATACGAGCTTCCTGGATATTTCCATCTTCTAGGCATTGTGTACCTTTATTAAAATGCACACTAGATTTTACAGCAGTACACCCAGGTAGAAATAAAATTATGATTAATAAAAAAGCTGAATTAACTATTTTCATTTGCTTTTTCCGTCAAATGTAAATGTTTTCTTATTTGTTACGTTTAGAGTTTTACAAATTATAATAGCTAAGATAGAACCAAGTAATGCTGAAATTCGATAAGGTCCCCAAAAATCCCTATCATCCCAAGTTAACCAAAAAAAGATTGAATATGGTAGAACTCCAATTAAATAAGTGATTGTTGGGTGTTTATCACCAATTTTGTATAAAATCCACCCTAAAACAATCCCCAAAGGGATAGATAAAATAATAGCCATCTTACAGATCATCCAATAAATGTTGTTGGCAAACCTGCCAAAATGTTTGTTTTATTTCTTTACAGCAATTTTTACTTCCCCAGCCTTGATTGCAGCAATTTTCGCAATCCACTAGGAGTTCACCAAGAGCCCAGGTTGCAGCTATTGCTAATGGCTTTTGAGAAATGCAACCAACAAGTATAGCGCAAATATAGCTTGCTCTTGCGCACATTCTTCTACAAAACTCCTCGTCGTTATTGTTAGCAACAGTTCGAATTTTTGGTGTTTCCCCTCTTTCTTCCATTAAAGCGAAAAGTTCTTTCCCTAAAATTTTGGGTGCTATTTCTTTAAAAACAAATGTTTCATAACCATTTAGCTCATGATTATGAAAACATGGCTGATGGTGAATTTTAAATTTATTTTTAACATAGTATTCATATGGTGGTGCAATACTATTATCTATAATTTTTTTTATTCTGCTCTGAAATTCCTTTTTGTTTCCTTTCAATAAATAGCATTGAGCTTGCTCAAAATATGTGATAAATTTACATTCTTTAGATAAAGCTTCTGTATCTTTATCTTCGATAATGTCAATCATTTCATCAAAATAACGAATGGCGCTATCATATCTCTTCAAAAATCTATTAGAATATGCTTTATAAGCTAGAATAATAAGTTTTTCTCTTGGTGAAGGGTAATCATAAGGTGGAGGAAAAGCTGCTTTTTCATATTCTTTGATTTTTTCTATGCATTTACTGTAACGGAATGTGTCAAATGCATACGATGCTTGTTGTAGGATTTTTTTAGGATTTGGAGGAGTAATTCCATATGGTATCAATTGCATTTGCACTTGGAGATCATTATCTAATTCATCACCATCATTAAAAGCATCGATAAATTGTATAACATCTTCATCATAAGCATGAAAATGTGATGAATAACAAAAAGAGCAAAGAATTAAAAGCACTGAAGAAAGTAAAATCCGCATAATAAATCTCATTTAAAAAATGAAGAAAAAAATGTAAAGGACTTTCACATTTAACAAAATACTAAGAGAAAATTTAATTTTTTTTCGAGTGTGATTTTCTGGATACCCATTGGCATCTTACTATTGATCTTTGCATTCATATTTGTCAAATTTTCGTGGAGATTCATCAAATTCATTATCTATCAAATTTCGTATACAATAGCAAAGGGAATTGAAGACGCTTCTACCCACTGAGTTTTTTTTAGTTTGAGTCTGAGTTGATCTCTTTATTGTTTACAGTTCTTCTCTATCCATTCTTCTCTATCCATTTTTTTCTTGGTTTATAAACGCTAGACAGGTTCTTTTCCCACTCAGGCCATTTACCTATGGCTTCAAACATTAGTTGATTCAACTCAGCCAAGCTTTCTACTTTTCTCATTCTACAGACAATATCAGCGCATTCTTTTCTGGATTCACAAGAATAAACTCTATCTTCTCTGTCTCGTCTTAACTGTTCTTCGAACTCTTTCTCTCTGCGTTCTTCTAGCCATTCGCTTATGCAAGACCAAATTCCACACGCAATCTGCAAAATAACCCAACAAACAAACATGTAAAATGCGAAAGCGAAAATTTTCGAAATAGTCAGTTGGGCTAATGGAGTATCTGCTATTTCTGAAGCATCTGCTTGAAAAGCCTTTAATAAGTCGACTAAGGATGCAATCCATGGACGAATAAAACCATCATCGATCGCATTGAAATCTTTGCAGACAAGAGAGAAAATCAAGATGCCAAATAAACTTAGAATCAATTTTGGAAGTATATCCTGAAATTTTTGAGTGAACTTATCAATGAATTCTTTCAAAAAAACACCATTTAAAATAGTTGAGTGAAAATTATCTATTGCTTTGATTTTAAGTACAATGTGAAAGAATATTTATGTGTTTTTAAAATTACGAAACAGTTGTTTCGTAATCTAAAAAGCTGAAGGCAGATCAAGTGAATTGGAGTTGAAATCATCAAATAAAACAGCTTCAGCAAAGGCCAGATTAGCTTCTCTGATATCATTTTCGCTTAAAACCACTTCGTCAAAGTGATGAAAATCACTGTAAATCATGATTTATTTCTGAGAGATCTTATTTGAATTGGTTTTTCAGACTTGGCTAGTTGCCTCTGTAAATATCTAAAATTTTGCCTGGTTCTTTCTTTTCCATTTTTATGAAGATAAGGGCAACTCATGAAAATATCTGACTCGTCGCCAAATTCTCTACAAATCTCTGGTCTATTTTCGTAAATATTGCAATTGTGATCATCCCTCAAAAAAGGACATCCTCCAGTTTCTGTTAAAGGAAAAACATGATCATTAGGGTAATCAACGACTTCATCTGGCTTGGTTATCACTTTATCCTGATTTTCTTCCCAAATCTTTCTTGGAAGAGCTATCATAGAGCAACAAACAGCTTTGCACTTTGCGTGCATTCTTTTACAGTCAAGAGACATACAGAAACCTATCAGCAAGCACAGCAATTAACAAGCTTCGCCAAAGTTCTAATCGTTGGATTTTTCCCTTTCAAAGCCTTGTACATTGTTGCTCGAGGGATCTTGTTTTCTTCCGCCGCTTTAACCTTGTTGACAGCTTCCAAATATGTAGAAATCACTTCCATCAATCCATCTGGATCATTATTTTTTAGGCAATCAAAGATAGCTTCCCCTATGAATTTTTCATCGGTTAAACGTTGAGCTGAATCAACCTCTGTAACTTTTGCGTTTTTTTTGAGTTTAAATTTACGAGTCATTTTATGTGTACTCCCTAAGGATTTTCTTCGCCTGGTTAATATCGTAGTCTTGACCATTTTTATTACCTCCTAACAAAAGCAAGATATCTTCGTCTTGTAGGTAGACATAATAAACCCTACGGCCATCTCTCCATTTCAATTCAAAAACTCCGTCATCCACATCATTTATCGTTCCAAAATGCCCATCATGTTGTATGTGCATAATACGTTTTTCAACTTGAGTTTTAGATTTCGGTGGTTGAGTCTCAAGCCAATCGCTAAATTCTTCGGTTCTGAATACTCGGTATCTCATGCTTCTCTTACTTAAATTGTATCATAAAGTAGACATTTAATCAAAAATAAACATAAAAAGCAACTCGAATCAGCGAAACACTGTAACATTGTATTACTGTAATACAATGTCGTTGTACGACATCAAACATTTGCTTTTAAAACAATTCCATTTGATTTTTAGGAATAGGATATACCGTTTCAATAGCCATTCGAATAGCTTCAGAAACTCCTATTTGACGCCGCTCTTGTGTGCTCATTCGAAGGGCCATATATTTTAATCTTTCCGCTTGTTGCTTAGATAAAACAACGGACAATCGGACACCTTCTTTGATTTGCTTTGGTCTTCCCATGATACCCTCGTTAAATAGAAAGTTACTACTATAAAAGCATGTGTGGAAATGTTCAAGATTTTCGGTTAATGCGCTGTTGAATTAATTTTATCGATAATAATTTTTTGCCGATTAAATTTTCACAAGTGGTTAAATGTAAATAAAATCCTTCATATTGCATAAAAGACAGATCTCTTTGATAATCATTTCTTTTTCATTTAATGGAGTGTCAAAATGAAGACTGTAATGAAATTTATAATCCTGTTGATGTACTGTTTTTCTTGCTTCAATTCACCATTAATAGCTAATGAAACTGACGACTTGCTTCAATTGTTTCATCTCGCTGTCGAAAATAAAAACTTAGAGCTAGTCAAAGAGGTTATAGAAGCGTTGTTAAAACTTGAGAACAGCAGCAAAAACCTATTAGAAGCTCTAGCTAAGTATAGTGAGCAAGGAAAAATGGATTTTGCATTACATAAAGCAATCAAAGATAAAAATCTTCTCGCAAGTGTAATATTGACTTATCATTCAAAAGATCTTAACACAAGAAAGCCTGGTAATGAAGTTATTTGGATTTCACTTCAAGGAACTAGTAAGGGTGGTGTTGTTCGTTCAAATAAAACAATTCTAGAGTTAGCTTTAGAATCTAATATGGTGGAATTAATTCCTTATTTATTGATGAAAGGTGCTAATCCAAATATTATTAGTGATATTGCATTTTTACATGAAGGGGAAGAAGAATCTAATTACATGAGAGAATTTGATTGCGAAATAAAAAACATAACTGGGAAAGAACCACGAAAAAATATTATAATTTTTTATAATCCCACACGTCGTGTAAATGTTAGCTACAAAAGAACTTTTCTTGGTGAAGCGATCGTCAAAAATCGTTTAGACATTATCGAAATATTACAAAAAATGATTATAAAGGATTGGAATAAGGTTTGCTGTACAATAGATGGAATAGATTACACACCTCTTCAATTTTCATTAGCTATTAAGCGTTATGAAATAGCTCAGTTCCTCATTGATCATGGAGCGAGAATTGAATAAATTAAGAGAGTAAACGTGTTTTATTACTCTTATGATTTATAACCCTAACTTGGTTGCTGCGCATTCTTGCCACATATTAGCCATGCGGACATATTTTTGGTGAGTCTCATATTTCTTTTGTCTTGCTTGTCTCATGCTTGCATGAGGGGCAACCCCATTAATTGCAGCTTGAGTACAAAATCCAGCTCTTAAAGAGTGTCCACTAAATTGAAGTTCTCTATCTTTGATGTACCCATTTCGTTTAATGATAAAAGCTACAGAAGCTGGAGACATTCCTTTTGCACTGATATGACCGTGTTTGTTGATGCCACGAAACAAGAAACCTGATTTGTTTCCCGAAGATTCGAGCCAATCTTGAATAGATCGGACAGGGCAAGTTTCTGGATTGCTTCCGTAGGGGATTGGCACAATCTCCCCTTTCCCTTCTTGGTCTGTTTTTGATTTACGTAATAGTATTTCAATCCCTTCCCGCTTAAAAGTCATGTCTTCAATCATGAGGCTTACGAGCTCAGATCTTCTGAATGCTCCAGTAAATCCAATCAATAGTAGAGCTCTATCTCGCTTCCCTTGTAATCCGTTTCCTAATCGTTGAATCATAGCTCGCAAGTCATCGATAACAATCGGGGTTTTTCTTGTCTGAGCCATTCCATGAGTTTTTCTGATTCCTTTAAAAGTGTCAGATATGCACTGATCGTTTTTGTCGAATGGATACCCTAAGATTGCATGAGCTTGTCGGATTGAAATAAGGCGTCTTTCAAGACTGGCGATCTTTAGGCATTGTGCTCGATCAATTAGATAAGCTGCTACAGTCACGGGCATTGCCGGGAGTGATTTCAATCTCTTTGTTACGCACCATTGGTCAAAATCTTTCCAATCTGATTGATAGGCTTTTCGCGTGCTTTTGCTTTTCGCCTTGGATATGTAGTCTTTAATTTGTTCGGCCATTAATTCGGCTTCGACGATTTCAAAAGTTTGAAGTGTGACAAGTTCCATATAATTTCTCACTTACGATAATTTGCCCTTATCGAAAGTCAGAAACAGTATCATAATCGAGTCGTTTTTACCAAGTTTTGTCTTAATTATTTTATCTAGATTTTATGGTCCATATGCGGTCCAGTACAAGGCGCGACTTCCCATAATTTCTCACAACAAATCAATATACTTAAACCTTGTTATTTGATAAATTTCGTCTTGAAATGGTGTGGAGTGTTATGTAGTGTTTGGAAAACGTTTGGGACTTAAAATCCCTTGCTCATTTTGGGCGTGAAGGTTCGAGTCCTTTTCCGAGCATGCCAAACCGTTAGAAGGGTGGTCATCGACCTAGTTACCTTCTTTTTAAAGGACTTAAGTCTTAATTGACTTAAGTCGCTTTATTATCTGATTAGCTTGCTTTTCATAACCTCCTAACCATTGAAATCAATGGCGTGGTCCACTGGTGGTCCACCCCACAAACAATGGAGGTTATTAGTATGGCATCAATAGACTTCTTTCGAAACTCCATTTGCTTGATAAAAAGAATCTTTGACCCTGATTGCTGCCCTTCTAAGTGGCACACCAGGTTTACTCAATATGCTCTCAAAATTTGGCAATAAATCCATCCAAAAACCTTTCTTTTTCTCAAGCAAAGCGAGTTTCGAAAGAGGTCTAATCTATTTAAACATGTAGTCGTTATCAAAGATTGTCCGGATAAAGACTAAAAGCACGAAATTCATTGATTAAATAGGCTTTGCCTCATTTTTTTGTGCGGCGGCTATTTCATCAATTTTTAATTTAAGAAAAGGGATAGGGTCGATTCCATTTTGGATATTTGTTATTTCTTGCTCTTCGCTAATGAAAGGAGGGAGATATTGATGGGGTCTTTCTCTATTTTCTAACGTCCAGACATTTTTTCCAGAAAGAGGAAAATACTTCCTTTCATCTCTATCCACGATTGTAGGAATACCGTCACAGATTTTCATGCCGATTAACCTAGCTTTTTTTCTAATGGTTTCGCTTTCAGATAATGGCACTTCAAGAACAAAATACAATGACCCCTCCCATTTTGTGATGCCCACGTTTAGCAATGAATTTCTTGCTGGAATACTGGGAGGAAAAAGTGTGTATTCTACAAATACATTGAAGATCTTTGCTCCCCATCTTGAAGATAAAGACACAACGTAAAAAGAATCATCTTTACATTTGAAGTTAGCTGAAAATCCCTTATATTGGATACCAATAGGCAAAGCCTCTACAACAGGTATGGGCTCTTCTACTGAAACAGTGATAGTTTCAACAGGTATGGACTCTTCTACTGAAACAGGGATAGCTTCAGGTAAATTTTCAGTAAACGGCATGTGGTAAGTTGTATTTATATTATTCATTTTTTTATATAGTATCCTAAAATTTTAAGGTTGGTTTAAAGTTATCTCTAATTTTAATTTTTTTTCTTTTTTTATATATGAAAATATTCTAAAATTCAGTCTTTTTTATAAATAATTATTCAAAATAGGTTTTAAAAATGAAAAATTTGTTTTATCATTCAATAAAATTACTTAGCCTCTTTGCCTGTTTTTTTTTATTTACCCTTCGCATATCAGCTGACGAACAAGAACCAAAAGACTGTGTGTCCATAGAGAGAATGAAATTGCTCTATGTCCTCGGAACAGACGAACTCATTTTAAAGTTTGTTTCACATCCAAAGAGTATTGCCTATTTTCAGGATGAATTTCAAAAAAGAAATGAAGAAATACTCAAAATGGTTCCCTTGATAAAGGAAGTGGCTAAAAATTATCCTGAAGATAAATTTGCCAATTGGCAACAAAATTATTTTGAGGGGATTGCTGGTTTAATCGAAAATCTACCTATGAGGGAAGTCGTATTTCCTTTTTTAATGTGCGGCATCGGGGATCTTTCATCGATTGAAGAGAATGAGCTAAAGTACATTCAATATTTGCAGGTCGGCTTGTTTAAAGATTATATCTGTCGGGAAGTTCTCGAATCTTGGGGCAATGATGTTTTAAAAGATTTAAACCATTATAGCAATCAATCAACCCTCCCTTTTTTTTCTAAAATCATTAAGCCGCTTTTAAATTCTATAAAAAGTAAAAACGGCGATATAGAAAATTTGATCTCGATGTATGGCAATGACTCGCCCGAAGAAGAATTTTCAACTCAGCAAAAAACAAAATTATCAAAAATTTTTGATTCTTATATCAGCTTTGAATCTGTGAAAGATAAGGCTAAGAAAGGAAATCAAATTGAAAAGCTTAAAAAGAAAATTAATAAACTTTCTCAGAAACAAGATAGAAAAATTGAGGAGGAAACAGATGACTTCATGATGGATTTTGATCCTATAGTCAATATTGATACCGAGTCAATCCTTCAAGACTTAACAGAATCCACTAATGAAATGAACGCTTCTTCTGCTTTGAATGAGATGATTGAAATTTTTCGAGATAATATCTCAGATTGCGCTCCCAAAGAAAAAATTATCGATTTGTTTTTTGAAGTGATTTGCGAAGAATTTCCTGAAAATAGTGAGTTTTTTCAAGAAATTTTACAGAATGGAAATATATGCAAGAACCAAATGATCAGCAATTAAACATTAAATTACAGATCGGTTTTCCAAAGTGCAGTGAAGATCATAGATTGCAATTAGTGAGCATCAATGGCTCAATTTTTGCAATTTTGCATGCTCCTTTGGAATCGGATGGAGAAATACAATTGCTATGCAATGATTGGAGCTTGGTTCTTTTAGCGCCTATCAAGAGTAAAACAAACATCCACATCTCTGCAATCAATGTCATTTGTCTTAATGAAATTGAATCCAAAGAAGGCACTGTGAGTATCCAAGCCTTGCATCATTTAATAAAATTGACTCCACCGACCAAGCCTTCAGAAAAGGTTGTTGAGACCGCTAAGCAGATGCTCTTTCAGGTGGATGATTCAGCTGCACTCTTTACCGCCTTCCAATTATTTAATAAAATTGTGCAAAATGTGCGTTTAAGAATGCAGGAATCTTTGGACAATGCAAAATTAAATTTTATTACAGCTCTTTGCCTATTAGCAGAAAAGTGTATAGGAAAAACAACCCAGCTGCATTTAAAACCCGTTCTAAATTTTTGGGATATTATTGATATCACACAATTCTAAGGAGTCAATGCATGACAATTCAAAGTTTTTTTCCAGGCGATTTTTTTAAATGCGAATTGAAAGATGATATTCTATTGGTCAAACCTGTTTCTGGGAAAAAAATTAATATCATCGAATGGGGAGAAAAAAATCAGGTACTGGTTGCTAAGGCAATTGACGAATATGGGGCAATTGTATTTTCCAGTTTTAATTTAGAAACTAAAGAAGATTTCTATAATGCTTATACAGCGATTACAGGTAATCCTCCTGACCTTTACAAAGGGGATACTCCGAGAAAAGAATTAATGAAAAATATTTATAAGTCTACAGCTGTTGCGAATCATCATTTTGTTCCCCTACATCAAGAAGTTTCTGCAGGCTCTCGCAAGGATATGCCAAAATATATTTCTTTTTTTTGTTTAAAAGCTCCGAAAGAAGGCACCGGACAAACATTAGTTGGCTCCGCAAATAAAATATCAGAATACATTCAAGCAATAATGCCAAAATTTTGGGCACTCCTGTCTACGAAAAATTTAACATATAAAGCGCGATACTTACCCACAAACAGTTGGTTGACAAGATGGATCCGATGGTTTAATCCTTCTTTTGCAACTATCCAACAACGCTTTGGTACCGAAGATCCAAAAGAAGTAGAAAAAATATGTGAAAAAGAGGGCTTTACCTGTGAATGGGATAGTGGGTGGGCGGTTATTTCGAAAAGCGGTATCCCTGCGGTTATCAATGCAAATGATAAAAACCTTTTTTGCAATCAAATTCATGTCGATAAGCTGACTCCTAAACTTTGCGGAAGTTTAATTAATTATATTTTTGCAAGAATTCTAATATTTCCAACCGCAAGATTTTTGCAATTTGATGTACAATTTGATGATGGAACACCTATCAGCAATGATGATGCACAAGAGCTTCTCAGCATCCTTGAGCAACACCAACAAAGAAGAGATTGGCAGCAAGGGGACCTATTAATCTTGAATAATGCCACCATGATGCACGGCAAGACGCCCCATGAAGGTGAACGGGAAATCTTAGTCGCCATGAGCGGGACAGTGTTACAATAAACAGATATCTAACAATTAAAAAAAATAGTAACCTTGAAAATAAGCAATTAATCATGCGATAATTTCCTCTTAATTTATTTAAAAATAAAATTTGAGGATTAAAAATGAATAAATATTTAATATTTAGTTTTATTGCATTATTGGCAATCGCCGGCTCAATGATTCACCCTTTAACCTCTTCCTTTCTGCCCGATCGTTTTGATGGGGTGGCTAAAGCGACTAAAACAGAAAAGAAAAAGAAAAAAGATTTCTCCTTCGAATTTATAACTGCTATTAACGATCCATCCATCTCGCAAGTGCATCAGCCAAAAAAATCCCTTGTCTCTAAAATCTTTATTGAGCGCCATAGCGGGAAAAATTTTGATAGTCGGCCCATTAGTGAACAACAAATCGAAGCCCTTATCCAATCCGCAAGGTGGTCTCCTTCAAGTTTTAATGATCAGCCGTGGAATTTTATTTTTTGCAATCGAAACACTCACCCTGAAGCGTATTTTAAAGTCCTTGATAGCATTTATGGGCAAGAATGGGTAGAAAATGCACCCTTGCTAGTGATTTCGGTCGCCCGTTCAGATTTTGTTTATAATCAAGAAGAAAACCTTTGGGCGCACTATGACACAGGCGCTGCTGCAATGAGTATGTCATTACAAGCAACGGCGCTTGGATTAATGGCTCATCAGATAGGCGGTTTTGATCCAGAAGCCATTCAAGAAGATTTTCATCTTCCTGAAGGGCATCAGCCTTTGACAATCATTGCGATTGGGTATGAAAAACCCGAATCACATGATGAAGAAACAAGAGAAAGGCGTCCCTCTTACGAAAATTTCTTTTTTGGCGATTGGGGAGCAACACTTTAAAGAACTCATAAATCTCGCTGGAAGGGGTTGTTTTCCCCCTTCCGAGAAATTTATTTAGCTGTAGAAAGATTCTCTCCAAAGATGAGTTCAAAAATTGTACAAAGTCGAGTTTAAGACTTCTTCTTCAACTCATATTGCTTTACCATGCTTAAAACTTTTGTATAAGGTGGGCTCACAACTGCACCCGTTTCTTGTGTTTCCTCAACCAGATTCCCTATAATTTGATCCACTTTTCCTTGGTTATTCACCATCAAAACACCAACAAAATGGAGTACTAAGGGGTTGTTTAGACTGTCTAATGAGGTGATGAAGATTTCGATAATGCCATTTTTCTTATCTGTAAAATTCACTACAATTGTTTTGATATTTGGCGTTCGATGAGAAAAAGTGCCATCGTAGCTTGAAACTGAGATAAAGTGAGATTTGCCAACCCCTTTTTTATTCAATGAAATCAAGCCTACAGCCGATATGGATTTCCCGGGGACGTCAGAAACCCCCCCTTGTGTTTGTACATTGAGTGACCATTTTCCCTCTAAAACTGAAAGATCAAATTCAGCATAGGAAAGAAAAGGAAGAAAGCAGGCTGTTAATAGGGTATAATAAAATTTTTTCACAATGTTCATTGGATCTTCCTCTTAATTATTTTTGATTTCGATACAATGTCCACTCTTCTATAGCAGTGATTGGAGAGACTCCACTCACAGAACTAATGGTGGCAACAATTCTTTCGGGGAAATGCAATGGAGCCGGCCCTGGAAGGATGAAGCCATCTAAGTTATGGGTAATGGGACCGGAAAAGCCTGTCGGTGTATAGTTTATAGAAATTTTTACCTGCCCGGTTTTTCGATTGACTAATTTAATGGTCATGGGTCCACCCCGAGGATTATCATGTGATAGGGTTGCTCCATCATAGCTTGAAAATGAAACGAAGTCGATTGTGCCCCGACCTTTGTTGCCAACAAAGGCACTTAAAAGAATAGTGACAGAATCTCCCGATGCAACAGTTCCGCTGGGAGAACCAGTGACTCCACCTAAACCGCTAGCTTCCACCTGCCATCTTCCCGCAAGTTGCGACTGTGTAAAGCTAATCTTTTCTATGAGTAAATCAACTTTTTTTGATCTAGCTGCATGAGCGGTTTGCTTTTTTTGGATATTCATATCAGCATGGATTGAGCAAAATAACAAACTATATATTAACGCGATGGATAAAATTCTCATAACCCCTCCCCTTATTGAGATACTTTTTCAAATGTCCATAAATCTATAAATTCTTGTGTAAAGGTAGGATTAGATGAACTCACCTTCGTTAAATTTGCAATCATTTTATTTACTCCTGAAAGGGGATCTAAGATGATTAATCCTTCAAGTGTTTCAGATAGAACAGTATCAATATCGCGGGCTAAGTTACTGATTTGAATATTGACAGTTCCTTTTCTTTGATCAGTGATTTGAATGTAAATATTTCCAACAACTGATGAATTATTGATGATGGAGTTGTTGCCTTCAAAACCTGTGAAAAAAAGGTGATTAATGGTTCCAATTCCATGTTCGTTGAGTGTAAAATAAATCAGTGTTTCTGCTGAAATTCCATTGGCGCCGGTTCCTGTGACACCTCCAATCGATTGCGCCCTTGCAACCCAATTCCCAGCCAATCCCTTTTGTGTGTAAATGGTTTGCTTTTTTGGTTTATGGCTATGGCTTGAGTGGCTTGAACTCTTAGCTCTTTTTAGCTGTTCCCTTGAGTCGCTATTTTCTTTTCCTTGTAAAGCAATAGGAAAAATGAATGAGCAGATGGATACAGCGGCTGCTATTAAATGTTTAAACTTCATAAAACCCTCTATGTATTTTCAATAGAAAAATTTATAAATTTTCGCTACATTATTTGATATCAAAAATTTTAAATTTTTAAAATGAATACATCTTTACTCCTACTCTTTTTCTCCCTTTTATTTTTTAATTTTCCTGCAGATGCATCTCCCCGAACCTTTGGTGTTTTAAGGGTCAATAAGGTCTGCCGCGTGCACGATGGGGATACATTTATTGTGGATATTGCAAATGTTCATCCGATCATCGGTGAACAAATTTCAATCCGCATTGCCAAAATTGATGCTCCGGAAGTGACTGATAAACGAGAAGAAATCAAGAAATTAGCCCTCACTGCGAAGGAGTATCTCAAGAATCGCCTTGAAAATGCTCGAAGAATCGACCTGATCAATATCCAAAGAGATAAATATTTTAGAATTCTGGCAGATGTCTTTGTCGACGGAGAAAACGTAGCGGCTGAATTAGTTGCTGAGGGTTTAGCCAAACCCTATGATGGTGGAACAAAGCCAGAATGGTAAGGTGCTGTTGCATAAATGACCACCGAGTGTGAGAAAAGCAACCTAACCCTCCCCACCTCACACCTTCTCAGTGATCTCACCGGCTCTGTGGTGAATTGTACAATAATGCCGAATGGTAACTTAAATTTTCACTTTAAGAAGACCGTCCCAAGAAGTGGTAAAGTGTTGAGTGCTGAGGGAACGTGTCATGGCCCAGGACCGAGACACCCCTTGAGCTGCAGACTTGAGCAATTCTCTTCCATATTTTGCATTCGTTTTATCCATCAGTTCCATCAGAAGCTGATATTTATCGTTTCTTCCTTTATCTTTTTCGAAGAGGTCTTGCTGGACAGTTTGGTTGGGAGATATCGCACTCAGCATGACCCCAATTTTTTTATAAGCAAAGCCGTTTCGATAAATTTTTTTGAGTCCTTTTTTTGCGCAAGTAATGAGATCAGGAGTATAATCGGAGGGGATGGGAAGGGTGATATGAGTGGAATTGCAATAAAAAGAGTCCTTGAAGCGGCTCGTTGTTAAAAACACTTCGATGAAAGAGGTTAATCCCCCTTGACTTCTTAAAGTTTCTGCGGCGGAGGCGACATGGCAAGAAAGGGCTTCAGCTAAATCTGACTCAGTAAAGATTTCACAGCCAAAAGAGCGAGAGCGAACAATCGATTTTTTTGGAGGAGGGGATTCTTCCAAAGGAAGACAGGAAATCCCTCTCAGCTCCCACACTGTGCGAAGCCCAACGATTGAGAGGTTTTTTTTAATCCAATGGTCATCTGCGCAAGCAAGTTCCCAGGCTGTCCGAATCCCATTGCGATAAAGTAAGGCTGTGATTTGGCGGCCAATTCCCCAAACATCTTCTACTGAAAAATTTTTTAAAATTGTTTCTTGCAAGCTCGGATCATTGAGAATAAAATAACCCTCTTTTGGCACATGCTTTTTTGCATATTTGTTTGCTACTTTAGCCAAAGTTTTAGTGGGCGCCACCCCAATTGAAATGGGGATGCCCGTCCATTGATAGACAGTCTGTTTAATGCGGTGCGTATAATCTGAAAGCTTTGGGATTTGATTTTCTAAATTTAAAAAGGCTTCATCGATAGAATAGATTTCTAATTCCGGAGTAAATTGTTCCAGAGTTCTCATCACGCGCTGGGACATTTCCCCGTATAAAGTATAGTTTGAAGAAAAGACGGTGACTCGGTTCGCCTTCATCATATCGGCAAACTCAAAATAGGGTGCCCCCATAGGGATCCCTAAGACTTTTGCTTCATTAGATCTCGCGATCACGCAGCCATCATTATTGGAAAGAACCACGATTGGTTTTCCATTCAGTCGGGGGTTAAAAACCCTTTCGCAAGAAGCGTAAAAATTATTGCAGTCGACCAAAGCAAATAATTTAGGTTTTGTGAATGACATAAGTGACAACTCCCCACACTTCAAATTGGGTTTCAGGCCGAATTTTAATGTGCGGATAAGAGGCATTTTCAGCCACTAAATAAATTTCCTGATCCTTCATCATTAAACGTTTAACAGTAAATTCTCCATCCAAGACAGCAAGGACAATGCTTTTGTGATGTGCGGTGAGAGAGCGGTCGACAACTAAGATATCACCCGAATAAATCCCCGCATTTTCCATTGAATCGCCTTGGACTCTCACATAAAATGTGGCAGCGGGATGTTTAATGATCAATTCATTGAGATCCAGCGCCTGTTCAATGTAATCATCTGCCGGGGAAGGGAAACCCGCTTGAATCGCGCTTACAAAAAAGGGAAGGGGCTGACTTACCTGCGTGGAAACGGAATAGAATACAAGTTGAGAAGATGCGGGACTTGATTTTTTTAAAAAATCTGTTTTCATTAGGTATTATTAACTCACTTTAAGTGAGTTAATAATACCTCAAACACTGATTGCATAGCAACCAGTGTTTCAAACATCTACTGCGAGGCTGTGAAAAAATAGAGATTCTCGTCGATTTTGGCAAAATTTTTGCACCTTTCAAATTTCACCCCCTCCCAAAACGGCACGTGGGACGTTTCAGTCGGGGGTGAAATTTGAAATCTGCTA
>JANWJE010000141.1 GCA_025451995.1 Parachlamydiaceae bacterium
AATGCTTTTTACGATCGTTCAACCCCGGGGCTTTGGCGCGCTCAAAACCCAAATTTTGAAATTGTTTCGGTATATAGAAAAATTAATTTGTTTGTAATACATAGATCATGAAGAACATTTGCTATTTGTACCCTTGTTTGTACCACTGCTTGAATTCTCATTTTTTTTCGGGCATGGGCAGGGGTATGGGCACGGGCACGTGTGGCAATTCATATACAGGTGAGGCATATAGACATGAATAAAGATCTCATTGCCATTTTTGAGTATCTAGAAAGGGAAAAAGGAATTAAACGAGATGTTGTCATTAATGCAATTGAAGAATCACTTCAAGCAGCTGCTCGTAAAAGTGTAAGCGGAGCTTCTAATGTCACAGTAACAATACACCCTAAAACAGGGAATATCGATGTTTTCTGTGAAAAAGAGATTGTGGATGAGGTTGAAGTAGCTTCTCAAGAAATCTCGCTTGAAGCTGCAAGAGCTATCGATCCGGATGCGCAGATGGGGCAATTTATCGATGTTGTCGTTACTCCTAAAGACTTTGGCAGGATCGCTGCTCAAAAAGCACGTCAAATCATCACGCAAAAATTACGAGGTGCTGAAAGAGACGTCATCTATGAAGAATATCGCCACCGAATCAATGATTTGGTATCTGGGACAGTTAAAAGATTTGTGAGAGGTGCAAATTTAATTATAGATTTGGGCAAAGTAGAAGCTATTATGCCTGCAAGGGAATACCCGAAAACAGAAAAATATCAAATTGGTGAAAAAGTATTAGCACTTTTAGCGGATGTGAAGGATACTGAGAATGGTGGAGCAGAAGTGATCTTATCAAGATCTAATCCAGAATTTGTGAGACAACTCCTTATTCAAGAAGTGCCAGAAGTAAGCGATGGAATCATCATTATCGATAAGATTGTCAGAGATCCAGGGTATCGAACAAAACTTACAGTTCGTTCAACCGATTCCAAAATTGACCCGGTAGGCGCTTGCGTAGGGATGAGGGGTAATCGTGTAAAAAATATCGTGCGCGAACTTCACAATGAAAAAATTGATATTATTCCCTATTCAAATGATCCCATTGAATTATTGCAAAATGCTCTTTCGCCTATAGAAATTAGAAAGATAAATTTAAATGATGAAGATAAAATGATAGCCATTGTTGTCGAAGATGATGATTTTGCTGCCGTCATTGGAAAAAAAGGAATGAATGCTCGCCTCAATAGTCAACTCATCGGTTATGATCTAGAGGTGCAAAGGATGACAGATTATAATCGCACAGTAGAAATCCAACGGCAAGAACTTGCTGCTGCAGAAGATCCAACCCTTGATCAACCCTTAGAAAATCTAGAGGGCGTAAATAGCTTAATTTTCGATCATCTTGTAGCAGAAGGGTACAATACTCTCCGTTCCTTATTACAAGCGACTCCAGAAAAATTAGCCTCTATTCCGGGAATCAGTTTAGAGTTGGCAGATAAAATTTTAGAACAAATCAGAAAACAAAGGATTTAGCACCTTGGCTAAGATTAAGTTAAACATTAAAAACACTCAAATTGCCGAAGCAATCAATTTGGGCGGCATTAAAGAAAAATTAGCGAAAAAGAAAGACGAAAACGAAGCCGTTCAAGCCTCTAACAAAACTTCTACCCAAAAAACACCTTCTCCATCGAAAATTGCCAAGCAGGAAAGTGAAGAATTGCCCAAGGAGGAATCTCCGAGAATTAAAGCGCGTTCTAAATCAGCTTTTGCAGAAACTCATCAAGAGATGACTTCAAAAGATATCCAAGAAACTTTAGGTGCTGAACAAGAAAGTATCCCTGAAGAGGAACAACAATTTGAAGTTAAAGAAGAAAAAGTACGAGCAAAAACGAGTGCGGAGCTAAGGCAGGAAATTTTTGGCGATCTCTCAACAACTTCTGATGAGCCCACAAGAAAAAGCCTTCACACAGAAGTTCAACACGTCGAAACGCAACCATTAAGGCAAGAAGAGAGCAAAATCAAAGAAGAAGCCATTCCGGTAAAGAAAGAGGCAGCTCATTCTCCCGATCGACTGGGTCCAACAGGAAGACACATGAGAGACTTTGTAAAGCCTCCTGAACCGACAAAAACACGTCCTCCCGTTGCGAATAAGACACCCTCTTCTCAAGAAACCGATAAGCAAAATGCAAAATTATTAAAGCCTAAGACAACGGAAAAAGAAGAGATAAAGCCCACCGAAGAAGATCAAAACAAAACAATAAAATCCGTTAAATTTAAAGAATTTAAAGATGTCAAACCGGCTCGTCGTCAAGAGACGAAGCAATTTGACGCCCGTGATCGACAAGGTTTAAGAGCTTCTGAAGATGAGCAGCAATGGCGAAAAAAACGGCATAAATCGATGAAGTATCAGGCTCAGGAAGACGCCACCATCAGACCGACATCTTTAGCAATTCGTTTGCCGATTTCGATTAAAGATTTAGCTTCAGAAATGAAACTTAAGGCCTCTCAGCTGATAAGTAAGCTTTTTCTTCAAGGGGCGATCTTAACCTTGAACGATCAACTTGAGGATGAAACAACCATTCAGTTATTAGGTCAAGAATTTGGATGCGAAATCACGATCGATACAACCGAAGCAAAAAGGATTCAAATTACAGATAAATCCATTAAAGAAGAATTGCAACAAACTGATGAAAATCAATTGCAGCTTCGCCCTCCAGTGGTCGCTTTTATGGGTCATGTCGACCATGGCAAAACAAGCTTAATCGATGCTATAAGAGCAAGTAATAGAGCTGCTGGGGAAGCCGGCGCAATTACTCAGCATATTGGTGCCTTTAAATGCAAAACACCCGTCGGTGAAATTGCGATTTTAGACACGCCCGGTCACGAAGCCTTCTCGGCAATGCGTGCAAGAGGCGCCGATGTAACAGACATTGTGGTGCTTGTCGTTGCAGGCGATGAAGGATTAAGGCAACAAACACTAGAAGCCATCCAACATGCAAGAGCTGCCGGAGTGACAATGGTGATAGCCATCAACAAAGCTGATAAAGCCAACTTTAATGCTGAAAATGTCTATCGTCAACTTGCAGAAAACAACCTTTTGCCAGAAGCGTGGGGTGGACAAATTATCACCGTTAATTGCTCTGCAGTCACCGGTCAAGGCATACCTGAGCTTTTAGAAATGCTCGCGCTGCAAGCGGAAGTTTTGGAATTAAGGGCTAATCCAAACAATCGTGCGCGAGGAACTGTATTAGAATCAGAAATGCATAAAGGAATGGGAGCAGTGGCAACCGTTTTAGTTCAAAACGGTACATTAAGAAAAGGAGATGCCATTGTTTTTGGAGGTCTTTTCGGCCGTGTTAAAACGATGCACGATGAATATAAAAATGAGCTACAAGAAGCCGGACCTTCTACTCCTGTAGAAATCACAGGTCTATCCGGCTTACCGGAAGCCGGTCAAGAATTTATTGTTGTAAAAAATGAAAAAGAAGCGAAGGACATTGCAGAAGCCAGAACCGAAGGAGCTAGACAATCGAGTTTGCAGAAGAAAAAAATATCGATGGAAAACCTCTTCCAACAAGCCTCTACTACAGGAAAGAAAATCCTTAACCTAGTTTTACGCGCAGACGTCCAAGGATCTCTTGAAGCCCTTAAAGCTGCATTACTAAAAATAGAATCAGATAAAGTGGAATTAAATGTCATTTTCACAGGTGTCGGAGAAGTTTCAGAGTCTGATGTGCAACTAGCAGCCGCATCAAAAGCCGTCATCATAGGATTTCATACCTTAATTGAGGGGCATGCTGAACCTCTTGTCAAGCAACTTGGCGTACAAGTGCGCCTGCATAATATTATCTATCATGCCATCGATGAAGTGAAATTAATGATGGCAGGCTTATTAGATAAACTTGCACAAGAAACTGAAAAAGGGAAGGCTCTCGTAAAAGCCACCTTCAAATCATCTCATGCAGGAATCATTGCCGGTTGTCAAATCATTGAAGGAAGCATCCATCGAAACAATCACATTCGATTGAAGCGAGGCGATGAAGTGGTGTGGAAAGGGACGATTTCCTCTCTCAAGCGCATCAAAGAAGACGTGCGCGAGGTACAAAAGGGATTGGAATGCGGGATCTTGCTAAACAATTTTACTGATATCCAGGAAAACGATATTTTAGAGGCCTACGAAGTGACTTATATCGCGCAGGAACTTTAAGAGGTCTAAAAGACCTCTTTCGAAACTGCTAATGCCCTAGATTCGAGTTCTTTTCCCACAGAATGCGATCTCAAGTCAAGGGTAATATTAAGTCAATATGACCCTTGACTTGAGCTCGCATTCTGTGGAGAAAATAATCTCGAATCTAGGATATTATCAGTTTCGAAAGAGGTCTATATGGCAGTAAAACGAACAGATCGATTGAATTCACTTTTAAAAGAAGTCATTTCTGAAGTGATTAGGCAAGATGTCAGAAACCCCCATGTCACTGAACTCGTTACAGTGACGCGGGTCCAAATTTCTAAGGATTTGAGGCACGCAAAAGTGTACATTAGCGTCATCGGATCCGAGCAAGCCAAAATAGAAACAATTGAGGCTTTAAACTCAGCTGCCGGGTTTATCGCTGTCCATTCTTCACAAAAAGTTGTGATGCGCTATTTTCCGGAACTTGTTTTTAGACTAGACGACAGCGTCGACAAGCATATGCGCATCGAGCAACTCATCAACAAAATCAACCAAGAAAGAGAAACGAGACCCCACCAAGAAGATGACAATACAGACGATTGAGGGTGTTTTACTCGTTAACAAAGCTAAAGGACACACCTCTTTCAAGCTGGTTTATCTCTTGAGAAAGAAATTGGGAGTCCAAAAAATTGGCCATGCAGGCACGCTGGATCCTTTAGCAACAGGCGTCATGGTGATGCTAATCGGCAAAAAGTACACAAAGCTTTCTGACCGCTATCTTTCCAATGAAAAGGAATATGTCGCAGAAATTACCCTTGGTCAAGCAACTGACACCTATGATTCTGAAGGAAAAATCACGAGCGAATCCCCTGTAATCCCTCCTTTAGAACAAATCTTACAAGCCTTAACCTCCTTTCAAGGCGAAGTGAAACAAACTCCCCCCATGTTTTCCGCAAAAAAGATTAAAGGAAAAAAGCTCTACGACCTTGCGCGCAAAGGAATCGAAGTAGAAAGAAAAGAAGTCAGTATCACCCTTGAAACAACCTTGATCAAGTACGCGTATCCCATTTTAGAATTAAAAATAAAGTGCAGCAAGGGAACCTATATTCGCAGCATAGCCAATGATCTTGGCAATATGCTCGGATGCGGCGCGCATTTATCTCAATTGACCCGCACACGAAGCGGGGAATTTATCCTTCAAAATTGCATTTCGGAAGACGAATTACAAAACATAGAAGTCGCAGACCTTTTAAACAAATTTTTAAAAATTAATGAATAATATCCCTCCATGTTTTCAAAGCCAAATTTTTTCCGTTGAATTGGCAGATGAGCTCAAGAAATCGATTGAATCTTTGCCAAGAACTAATTTTTTTTTCGAAAATAATAATAAACGATGGGGATTATATAAAGCACAACCCCTATCTCACCGTTTTATCAATCCACATGATAGTTGGTTTGAAGTCCATTTTGACATAAATGGTGAAGTCATTGAAGAGAATGTGACATTGCCATTTGAAGGATATCAAAACTGTCAAATGCTTAAAAAAGCTGTTTGCGTAGCCCTTAAATGGATGGCAGAAATAAAATCATGGCAAAGGGAAACGAGGCATATGGGGATCTCCATTATGCAACACTATAATCTCCAAAAAGGAGAATCGACATCCACAATTGATTGGCATTCTGACAACAGCGATCACACGTTAGTGATATTGCTTGATGATGAGACTCAATGGGGCGGTGGAGACTTTTTATTTAAAGTCGAAAACAATCTTACATTCTTTCAGCCTAAAAAAGGATATGGAATATTATTTTCTAACAACGGCACTCAACACTGCCTTGAGCCCCTAACTCCACATCGAAATGGGGTGGAACGAACCATTTTAACACTCCATGAAAAAAGCTTGCGATAATCAAAATAACTTTGTATATAGTCTTCCCAGCCCATGTTACGCAAGAGCCGGCCTTCCAGGCCTCTTGTTTTTTCTTTCTCACACCCAGGCCGCAAGGCCTGGGTGAGTTGCAAAATTTGTTAGAGGCCTGGAAGGCCGGCTCTTGCGTTGAGTTAAATAAGTTGTGCAATCTAGGAAATGCAAATGAAGAGTCGAGTCCACGTCGCAAAAATTCCAGCTTTCAGCTGGAAGCAGTATATAGTCCTTCTACCTTTCAGGTAGAAGGACTATATACATCTAAACCCTTAATAAAAGAGTTTTATATGAATATTTTTAATATTTGCAATACAAGAAATCCAGTAAAAGAAATCACACCGGGGCCATTGAAAGCTGAGACAGAATTGAAAAATGAACTCTTTCAAGAAGCCATTAATTCAGTAGCTATAGATCGCTATCAAGAATTCTGTATGACTCGCAATTTACATCACAGAAATTTTATTTTCTTTACACCAAATTTGATCGGATTATTATCAATGCTCTACACAGGTGCCCCTGAATATTTAAAAGGAGTTATGGAAGATGCTCTCCATATGGGAGAGTTAAAAGGAGAATTATGGCACATTCATTTTCAAAATTGGATTGAAGGGCTTCAAAACCGCCAAGCTTTACCTGAATTACTCCCCTCACTGCTGAAAGCAGATCAAGTGCGCCTAAAATTTCAACAAATACACATCATTGCTTCCACTTCGAATGCTCCTTTAATAGATCACGCGATAGATCATTTATCTTACCATCATCCCCAAATATATCATTTTAAAATATTGAATAACCGTGCAGAGAAAACCATTAATAATGCAGTTGCGGAATTATCCGAAGGAAAAATCAAAGATTTTGTAAAATGTGAAAAGAGTATCATATTAATCTTAGCAAGCGCAGCTCTTTTTAAAGGGCAATGGCAATATCCATTTGATCCAAAAAATAATTCTAATGAAGTTTTTTTCAATAGCGATGGAAGCCAGGTAGAAATCGCTATGATGAATAAAAAAATAGATAATCTAAGATTGGCCTATGATTACAATCGAGAAAAAAATTATTCTATTGATATTTTAGAACTCCCTTTTTATGGGGATGTTTCCTTATTATTCTTCAAATTTCAATCTGATACTCGCTCTCGAAATGAAGCTCAGGAATTTGTTTCTCATTCGCAAGACTACATGACACAAGAGAATATCAAGGAACTTCTAAAAAATTATGATCAACGTTTTACAAAGCGCCGAGCATTGACTTTAGGTATACCGAAAATAAGTTTTAAAGAAAAAATGGATGTTCTCAAAGAATTAAAAGATACACCACTTGCACAAGCAATAGCAACGGCTAATTTTAATGGAAATCTTGTTAGGGCAAATGAAATTGTTAAAGCTCCTCAATTGCTATCTGAGATAAACTTTACAATCGATGAAGAAGGGGCAGCCATCAGCGCCGCTACATATTCACCCACCGGTTATATGTCATGTGATCCAAGCTTTAAACTTAATGCTCCCTTTGGGTTAATGATCTTTGACAAAACGACTAAAACCATTCTTGGGATGGGACAAGTGTCCCAAATGGAGGGTGCCCCAGTGATTGTTAAAAAACGATTGAGGGAAGAGAGCTAACGCTCTCTCCTCAACTTTGTACCAAGTCGAGTTCTAAGGCCATTGATAATAGAGTTTATTGTATTCTTTGTCATACTCTCCTTGGGCAAACTGCCCAGTTAACTTTTCTCCGTTCTTTTTCTTCAGTGTACCTACACCTTGAGGTTTAGCATTATAGAATTCACCCTCATACACATCTCCATTTGGAAAAGTAATGATTCCTTTGCCGTTTAACCCATTTTGAAACTCTCCGATGATCTTTCTTCCATCTGCGAGGGAAGCTTGGCCCTTTCCATGAAGGTGTCCTTTACTGAATTGACCCGTAAATACACTTTTATCTGCCAAAATCATTTTTCCATTATCGCCATCCAATTCATCATTTAGAAAATTTCCTTCGCAAAAAGTGCCGTTCTCTAGATTAGTAAGCGAACCGCGAATAAATTGACCATTTTCATAATCTCCATAAAATAAACGGCTCTGAATTTCCATTGTCCCATGCTTTAATTTCCCTTGCCATGCATCTTCAAATTCACCATCTAAAAGTTTACCGTCAGGATAGGTCATAACCCCTTTTAGAAGAAAGTTGTTGTCAAATTCTCCCTCCATTTTTGTCCCATCTTTCAGATACATTTTGCCACTTTTTAAATGGCCATTTAAAAACGCACCTTCCATCATTGTTTTACCATCGGGATAAAAAATGATCCCTTCGCCATCCTTTAAATTGCCTGTATACGTGCAACCTTCAGTTGCTTGCATTTGATATTTTTTTATTTCTTCGTCGATCATTTTTTCCGCTTTATAGACTTCTTTTCCCTGTCCAATGAAATAAGATAAGCAATAAACAATAAAACCCATTTGTTTCATTTTATGACGATATTCTTGTGTAATTTCTTTATATCCACTCAACATCTTAACTTTAACGGTAGAATTAATTTTTTCAGATTGGAGAGCAATTTTTACTAAATTAGAAATTTCCTTAAAGGAAGCTTTATGCGAGTCAGTCGGCAATGAATCTTTTGATACACCCTCGATCCGATTTTCTTTGGGATCGATAAACACATAACTATGACCTTGGAGGCCCCCTTCGCGTTCTTTTTGCATCGATGCATGTATCGATTCACCGACCGATGCAATGGTTGTCGCTATTTCTAAAGGATTGAAATTATTAAAATTCATAAACCCTCAATGTAAATAACACTCTAATTTATTATTTATTAAAAACATTAAAGATGTTCAAAGTTTATATAAAAATTTAATTTAGATTTATACCAAAACAATTTCAACATTTGGTTTTTGAGCTGCGCGAAAGCTCCCGCGGTTGAGCGATCGTAAAAGGCATAGTATATTGACAATACAAAGCCTTTTATGATCGCTCAACCCCAGGACTTTGGCGCGCTCAAAAGCCAAATGTTGAAGTTGTTTCGGTATACGTCTTTAAAATTTAACTTGATTAAGTTATTGTCTGATTTCGAATAATTGGATGAAAAGATGCCGATTTTTAAAAAAATAGAAGACTATCGCCCAGATTCTAAGACAGTTGTATTGGTTATTGGAAATTTTGATGGAATGCATCGAGGACATTGTGCTGTATTAAAACGGGCCTTTCAACTCGCTAGAGATGAAGGAGAGGTAGCAATTCTAACCTTCAGCAATCACCCGTCAGAAATCTTAAGACCAGGCAATCCAACTCCACTTTTATCTTCTATAGAGCAAAAAATTCATTTATTGACTTCTTTCGGAGTTGAAAACATTATCCTCATCCCCTTCACAGAATATCTGTCAAAGCATAGCGCAAAATTTTTTATAGAATATTTACGCAATCATTTCTTTTTTAATCACTTAGTTTTAGGCCATGATGCCACCTTAGGGAGGGATCGCCAAGGAAATCCGCCGATAATGAAAGAATTGGGAATCGAATGGGGATTTTCAGTTCATTATATAGAACCCTATCGCTATGAAGGCCACCTTGTCTCAAGCACAACTATTCGAGAAGAGCTTAAACAAGGGCATCTTGAAAAAGTAGAAGAGCTCTTAAACCGCCCGTATTCCATATTAGGAACAGTCATTTCAGGCAGCGGAGAAGGGAGCATCCTTGAATTTCCCACCGCTAATCTTTCTGTAAAAAATTTATGTCTTCCCCCCTTTGGTGTTTACGCTGTTAAGGTGGATGATTGCGGGACATTTTATGAGGGAATTGCCAATCTTGGAATTGCACCGACGATCAGGGATACAAAAGAGCCGATTTTAGAAGTTCATTTTTTTGATCATCGGAAAGAACCTTGGCTCGGTTGCACGATCGAAGTCATCTTCAAACAATTCATACGACCTGAACTAATAAATTTCGAATTCGAGAAGGCGTGAATCGAGCCCCCCATTATTTAACACATGCCTTTTCTTCGCCGATAACCCCACTTCCTTTGTCAATTCAAGGTTACTTGTAAAGACAAACGCCTTGCCGGGTTTGCTGCACGTTTGTTTGATAAAATTCCCGAGAGACCGATAGAGCGGACGCAATTGATCCTCATCTTCAAGCCTTTTACCATGCGGCGGGTTTGCCACAATCATCGTTGGCGTAATGGAGGGGTTAAATTCCCTAAAATCAGCTTGTTGGATATCGATTTGTTGGCTAAAGCCAGCTGCCCTTAAGTTGATTTTAGTTGCAAGAACAGCTGCTTGGCTCCGATCGCATCCCAAAATTGTGTCCGGTTTTAATTCCCTTCGATGGGCATCCAATTGATTGCGCACTTTCAACCATTCAATAGAATTGAAATCAGGATGGCGCATAAAACCCCAACGCGTTCTTAAAAATCCAGGCGGTGTGTTTGTAGACATCAAGGCCGCTTCAATAAGAAATGTCCCCGACCCGCAACAGGGATCTAATAAACGCTCTTCCCCTGTATAATGCGCTAAACGCAAAATGGCTGCCGCTAAACTTTCTTGGATAGGCGCTTCTACAGCCTCTTGACGATATCCCCTTTTGTGAAGGGGTGTCCCTGATGTATCTAAACTGATCACACCGCTCTGTTGCTGAATATAAAGATTGAGCTGAACATCCGGCTGCTGCACATCGACATTCGGACGCCGTCCGTTTTTTTGGCGCATTTGATCGCAGATAGCATCTTTAAGCACTTGTGCAGCAAACAGACTGTTTTTTAATTGCTTGTGGTGAACGTTTGCATCGATCGCAAACGTGAGATTATCTTTTAAAAACTTTGACCAATTGATTTCCATCGCATGCCGATACAAAGATCTGCGATCAAAACATTTAAACGTCAAAAGAGGTAAAAGGACCCGGCTGGCTATTCGCGAAGCATAATTAATCGTATAGATCGTCTTCCATTCCCATTCTGGGACAAAAACCCCGCGATAACTCATTT
This sequence comes from Parachlamydiaceae bacterium, assembly GCA_025451995.1. Lineage (GTDB taxonomy): Bacteria > Chlamydiota > Chlamydiia > Chlamydiales > Parachlamydiaceae > JANWJE01. The sequence goes on from JANWJE010000141.1 coordinate 11,048, forward strand.
GCGAAGGAATACCCAACTCCTTTAATTCAGCTTCAAGGATAGGCTCCAGCTGTGGGGCGCATGTGACAAAGAGTGAATGTTTCATGATTTAATCTCTCCAAGGAACTGTTCAGAAATAACTTGAACAATTCGGCCGGCTGCGAGGCTGTGAAAAAATAGAGATTCTCGTCGATTTTGGCAAAATTTTTGCACCTTTCAAATTTCACCCCCTCCCAAAACGGCACGTGGGACGTTTCAGTCGGGGGTGAAATTTGAAATCTGCTA
>JANWJE010000142.1 GCA_025451995.1 Parachlamydiaceae bacterium
AAGAGGCATTGTATTGATTTAATACTATGCCTCTTGCGATCTCTCAACCGCGGGAGCTTTCAAGCTAACCCAAAATTCCAAGATTCAACTGGAAGCAGTATATAGTCCGTCCAGCTAAAAGTCTCAGCTAAAAGAACTATTTTTCATTTCATTGATGCGTTGTTCGATCGTGCTAATTCTATCTTGATATTCTGACAATTTTTTTTCTTTCTGTCTCTGCATCATCTTGTTTATTTCTTCTGTAGAATAGACTTTTGTCACCGAGAATGCTGGATCTGAATGTACACTAGTTCTTAAAATCGCAAACGTATCTTCTCTATCCATCAATTTAAGATGATTAGATAGTTGTTCCATACTTTCCTTATTCTCTTCTTGATTTTTCAATGACAGATAATTCGAAGTAGAAATTGCCACTACTGCCGCACTGCCTATTAATCTCGCCAACATAATAAACTCCTTGTTGTAAAATTATTTAAATAAAATTATATTAAATCAATGTTTTAATTTTATAAAAATTAATTAAAGAAATGAGAAATTTTTACAAATAGTTGTTTAGTTATATTTTCAGTTCTTTATCTAAAATTAATACAAAATTTAATAAAATAAAATATATTTGTATTACATTGTTTTTTTTAATTAAATTTTTTTAAGATGCATCCAATTAATATTGATTATATATCCAATTTTTCAGTCAGTTTAAGCGATGTAGGCACTGAACTCGCTCTTGCTGAGGAAACAATCGTTCAAAATAAAGATATTTCCAAGGAAGAACAAAAGAAAATTCAACAGAATTTAGATGATATCACATCTTTTCTACTCAATGAAGTTTTTTTAATCAAAGATCAGGACAAAGAGTGGTTTAAATTAAGAAGAATCGTAGTTTATAAAAATATTTCCAATACCTTAGAAAAATTACGCGATACTATTATTTTAAATTCTAAGAAAAAAATTTTTCGTAAAAAAATTCCTGATTATTATTTACCGAAGCTCAATCAAGCAATTAAATATTTAATCACTTCTTTAGAAGAGCAGATGCCCCTTCCTTTCAATCAAGGGATTGAAAGAAATAATTACTATTTAGCTGAAAGCGAAAAGAGTATAGAAAAAAATATTCATTCTATCCAAAAGGATTACTTTCATTTTTTAGATCCTTATTTATCCGGGATTGAAAAAAAAATTAATATAGAGGCTTACGAAGCAAATACGGAATTATCTAGTTTTATTAACTGGCACACTATCGTCGAGCAATGGGGAGTGGAAACCGATAAGCATCAAAACACAGCTGCTCAAATTTTAAAATCAATTCAAATAGCTATTCCGATTGCTTTGAAAAGCTCTTATGCTCTTGAACTTTTGTGTAACAAAAAAATAGGAGATACCACAACCTATTTTACTGATTTAGAAAAATTATTTGGTTATCAAACGTTTAATATTCAATCCTCTTCTTTTCAACAGAGTTTCGATACAAAATATACGTTAAATGCGAATAGGCAAATTCCCGATTGCGTGCTTATCAATGATGTGACGTGGACAATTATTACAACCATTAAAAATTTAAAAGAAGGTGAAAAACTCCCCCTTTCATTGGGTGTCATCGACCATGCCATTCTCGTTGAAATTGAACGATTGCCATCTTCACAAGAACAGGATGAACCTTTTTTTTGTTTATCGATTTTTAATACAGGGGGTGGGATAGAAAATCATTTTAGATTAGAAAAATTAACTTTTCCCTTGAAGTTTGAAAATGTTCCCCTAAAGGCATTAAATTATCATTTTATTTCTCAGCTGGTTCAAATTTGCTTAAAAAGTTATAACATCTCTTCTTTTTATAAATGCTTTGAAAAAGAATTGGAGATTGCTTTTTCTGTAAAAAAAACAATGAGAGAAGGAAGCCTTTATCCTTTGCAAAAATACGGGACATGCACTTTCACAACGGTCAAGGCATGGATAGATGGCCAACTGACGGAAATCCAAAAGAAAGAAATCGAGAAAGTGATGTTAAAGATGGCTACAGAAAAGCAAGAAGAGGTTGTCAATTACTATGCTCAACATATCGAAGATCAAGATGAATTACGCCGCACAACTTCGATTTCATCTGAAACACTCAAAAGAAAAAGAACCTTTTCAAATATGGAAACAAAGGAAGAATCGAGAAAAAAATTAAAAGAGAATCAAATTCTTTTGGACATTGGGAAAGAAATCTTAAACAAATGGATGAATAACAATGTCACAAATCACTCAGACGACTTGGAAAATACATAGTGGATATCTTTGGTCTCTCATTGGCTCTGCAGTTGGTTTTGCCAATAGACCTCTTGCATATACTGCTTCCAGTTGAATATTGGAATTTTGGGCTAGCTTGATAGCTCCCGCGGTTGTGATATCGCAAGAGGCATAGTATTAAATCAATACAATGCCTCTTGCGATCTCTCAACCGCGGGAGCTTTCAAGCTAGCCCAAAATTCCAATATTCAACTGGAAGCAGTATATTAGCAAAAATTACTTACACGATGCAATAGAGAAAACAACAGAAAAATGTGAAAAAAAACTATTAAGCCTGCACCTCGTCACTCAAACTACCATTTTCTTTCCACGAAAAAATAGCCCCATGATCTTTGAGAGCCTTAAAGCCTTTTATCTTTTAATTCTTGTAAGTCTTTATCAGAAATTGACACACCACATTTTTTTATCTCATCGATAACGATATCAATTCGCTCTTCGGAGCTGCCATATCTTATCAATCCGCAACTTCCATTTATATTCCCGACAAAACCTGAGACAACATATCTTATCTCTTGATCTTCAGTATCAATGGTGTCAAATACAAGAACACTCGTTACGAGAAAGGGGCTATAATTTGGGTAATTGAAATGCGACAAGGAATGAGTCGCTGTCCCCGCTGTAATGAAAGGAGCCGGCCGCTTTCAGAATGTTTAAACTCACCCTACTTTAATAGAAAATCATCCATTGAGATGGCGAGCCTGGAATTTTTTTTAATCAACTCCCTATCCTCTGTCACTAGCCATATTGCATATCGTAACGACAGCTCAACAAATTGAGCATCATAAGAAGAGATATTGGCTTCAAGGGCAATCCGAAGGGCTTGTTTCTTATTCACCACGATTTCATGTGGGGCAAGCTGATCTACCACCTTGTCATAATGATCTAAAAGGCTTGATCTTGAGATGAGATTTTTACGGCTTTCTTTTACGAGAATATTGGCGTACTCCTCCTGCCAAATAGGAGGCAAAATGATATGCGGACTTTTTTCAATAAGCTTTTGCGCTTTTAAATTTAGAGAAGTTTCATTAAAAAGATGGAATACGATACAGGTGTCGATAACGATCATTCACGGCCCTCATGGATAGCCTTAATAATTTCATCTGAAGTAAAATCCTTTTCCCATTTAAATGGCTTCGGCGCTTTGAAAGGAGGCACAATGGGGACAAGCCCTTGAGATAGAGTAAAGATAGCTTCTTGCGTTCGGCTACGGTGATGCTCTTTTGCAGACTTTTCAAGTCTTCTATAAAGATCCATCGGCATACGCCGTATCAGAAAATCTTTTGTTGTAGGCTCAGGGTTTTCTTGGTGACTTGTTGTCATGGCAATCCTCTTTTGTTAGCTTTAATATAGCATAAATATATATTTTTATCAACCATTTCTATGCATGCTACAGCAGCTCCAGTAAATAGACTTCTTTCGAAAGAAGTCTAATTTTTAAAAATAAAATAAATAAGCAAGGCAACAGTTATACACCCCAAAAAAATGACAATAAAATGGCTAGTTATCCAGGCGAGAAATTTGTGGAAAGAATTAAAGTCGACTGTCTCGAATGCTAAGAGGGGGACACTTTTCAATAGTTCCCCTTTTGATGAAATGAGTTGGATCTCCCCAACTTGACTATCTTTTTGAATGGGAACTGACAACGACTTCCAATAGAGGAGGCATTTGGGCTGAGGATCTTCGGCAGGAAAAAATTCTAAGCTGAGAGGCTTTTCAAGATACGTTTTTAAAGGCGCATTCGCTTGATCCAATTCTAAAGAAAAAGTTTGAACTCCTCCTTTTAAAAATACCTTGCTGATTTTTGGTTGATTAAATGCCTTTTCAAATAATTGGATAGCATCCTCAAACACTAAATCGCTATTTTTATATCCCATTAGCACTGCTATTAAAGTGCGGTCTTTATTTTGGGCAGCACCGACAAAGGTTTTGTTAGCTTTTGAATGCCATCCCGTTTTTACCCCTATCGCTTTTGAGTAATAAAATTTTCCCGGCCGCAGCAAGCGATTTGTCTGAAGAAATGTGGCCGCAGCTTGTTTGTTCGTCTTGGGCCGCAAAAATCTGCTCTGCGAAACGATTTCTTTAAAAACGGGGTGTTTCAATGCTTCCTTTGCCATGACGGCAAGGTCAAAGGCTGTTGTTTCATGGGAAGGGTCATGCAACCCATGAGGATTGCAAAAATGGGTCTTTTGGCACCCAATCTCTTTTAAATAAGCGTTTAATTGAGACATAAATGTTGGAATGGATGGTCCAAGCGCCTGAGCCACCACATTGGCAGCATCATTTCCTGAAGCGATGAGGGTTCCTTGCAAAAGAGCTTTAAGAGTTAAAATCTCCCCTTTTTTTATTCCAATATGCATTCCATCCGGCTCAAGATAATACGAGGGACTCTTATATTGATTTTTCTTTTTTATTGCTTCCGATAGAGATACAAGGGATTCCTGTTCGGCAACAATCTCCATATCTAAGCGATCCCCAGCGATTTTTAAGGCAAAAAGAGCGGTTGCAATTTTAGTCGTACTCGCGGGGTAATAGCGGACATCTTCTTGATGTTTGAAGAGGATGTGCCCGGTGTCGGCATTCATCAGCAAGGCAGATTCCCCCCGAACATTAAAACTTAAGGGTTCACCTTGAAGTGAAAGAAAGAAAAAACAAAGGAGTGAAAGTCTTTTAAACATATGGTTGAAAATATACCAAAAGAAGGGAAATTAGGGAAGAAACCTTGCTCTTTGCGATTCTTGCTAGTTTCTCCGCATTTTATTTTGTTTGATTTTAGCTTTTAGAAAATAGACCTCTTGCATAATTTCATTTATTTGCTAAAATGAATCTTTTTGGCGTCTTTATTGCCAAATTTTTCGACCATATTTAACCCAATATGCTCTCAAAATTTGGCAATAAATCCATCCAAAAATCTTTCCTTTTATCAAACAAAGCGAATTATGCAAGAGGTCTAATTAACAAGAAAACTTTATGCATCACATTCTTTCATTCTTCCTTCTCCTCATCTTACCTTGCGCTCTTTTCTCTCTATCGATAAAAGAGTGCCTACTCCCTTCGGATCATCATTTGCAGCCCGTTCTGCAAGAACTTTTCATTCATCCTACAATGTTTGATTCGATTGAAAATCTCAAAAACGAAGGGTTTACTCTTATCAGCCACAATCCCAATAAAATTATGGTTGCCAGCCATTCATCTTTGAAAGGCTTTTTAATCAAAAAATTCAACAATCATATTTCCCAAGAAGAGCAGTTAGAAAATTATCTAAAAAGAATTGAAGGTGCAAGAGCCCTCGCTGACTTCATCAAAAGCGAGCATCTAGAGTCCATCATCACTCCAAAAAAATGGCTTTACACTCTTTCCCATCCTTTTAATCAACAGGGTAAAACCTCTTATCTCCTTATCGTTGAAAAATTGGATATTTGCGAAGGTAAGGGGAAAAAAGATGGGGAAGTTGCCAAGAGATACCATGCAATCAGTAAAAAAACTCTGGTTGAGCTGTGCAAAGTGGTTCTTCAGTTCAGAGGACTAGATTCTGCGCCTTGCAATATGCCTTTTACAAAACACAATCAAATTGCCTTTATCGATACAGAATGTTGGGAAGAGGATAGAAAAGAGTTTCTCCCGCGCATTTTACCCTACTTGCCTAAAAACAAACAAAAACAAATACAGAACTTTAATAATAGATTAATCAAAAACTAACTATTTTATTTTATAATTAAAATAAAAAGTTATTACGATGCAGGATATTGCAAAATTAGACATATGCTACAATAGCTTTGTAAACTGTATTAACAAGCTTTCAACAGAAAGTGTTTACAACATTAATTTACAAATACTTCACACTTTTAATTTACTTCACTTTTATCCAGATCAAACTCAAAAAAACTCCATATTTACAGAACAATTTCATGTCTCTGAAACACCCGAAAAAATCACTCTTTTTAATCATCAATTTATAGTTTGGATCGCACCTGCAAAGCATGGGGAAACTCCCATGACCATTGCTCTGATCGCTCTTAATCATGAGGAAAAAGAGCCCATGTTAGAAGCTGCGATTTTTGCCTCAGGAATTTACAACACCTCAAAAATCGTATTAAGATTTTTAGAAAAAATTTTATCCGATATAAAGGAAACTGAGAATTATCTCGAAAGGATCCAAAGACCTCTTGCGTAATTACATTTGCTAATTACACAAGAGGTCTAAAGATATTTAATCAAAGTCAATTTATTGCCATCTTCTTGACGTTCGTATTCAACTTTATCCATCAATCCAATAAAGATATAAATGCCAAATCCGCCTAAAGATTCGCTATTTAATTGATTGATAGTTGCTTCGCTCACACGACTAGAGGGAATATTTTCAATGGGATTGAAGGGGACTCCTTTGTCTTTAATGACTATTTTAATTCCATCTCGAGAAGAGGTTTTTTCACAATTGATCTCAATCTCTCCTTTTTTATTCTCTGGATAGCCATAAGTAATGATGTTGACCAGCACTTCTTCTGCTGCTAAAACGATATTGGACTGTGTTTTTTCGGCTAAATTTCTTTTTTGGCTATAGCTAGTAATAAATTCTAACATTTCATATAGAGAATCTAATACTGCCGGGAAATTTTTATGCACCATGTTTTTTTACCAACTGTTAATCACATAATCGACAATTTTTTCTGCCAAATTCCGATTCAGAGGATGCATCACCGCATCTCTCGCTGCGTCAAAATCATTTAATTGTCCAAGAGAGAAAATATTCACTTCATTCCTTGTCGCATAAAAAGTATGATCAAAGTCAGCGCTGGCAGAAATTCTGGTCGGTCCTTTGAGCGTTTTTCCGGTTGTTGATTCAATCAATAACACCTCTGCGATGCAGCTCACTCTTGTTTCCGTCGGGATGATGGAATGTTTTAATTTCCCTGTTTTTTTCCGATCGTAACGAAATTCAACATTTTCTTCACGAAATTCCAGCAATTCTACTTTAAGTGTTAAATCGCCTTGATGGCTTTGATATTGAAAGGCTCCCGATACGCTTAATTGTTTGATAATATCTGCTGTAAGCTCACCTCGTTGATCTCCTTTTACATAAGGGATAGAGATGGTTCTATATTGCTCTGATAGCTCTCCCCTGCCAAAGCGATAGGCACACCCGGTCAAGAAAAATAAAAAAACAAATATTAGACCTCTTGCGTAATTAGCTTTGCTTGAGAACAAGAGGTCTATACTCCTTCCAGTTGAATATTGGAATTTTGGGCTAGCTTGAAAGCTTCCGCGGTTCAGAGATCGCAAGAGGCATAGTATTAGCACAATACAATGCCTCTTGCGATCTCTCAACCCCGGGGCTTTGAAGCAGCCCAAAAGTCCAAGATTCAGCTGGAAGGAGTATATTCCATATTTTTTCATTAGACCTCTTATTTAGGGACAAGCTAGGCAATTCAAACGGGTGCGGCAGAATTGGGAGACCTTTGTATCCGGAAATTCTTCAATAGAGCTTTGATAATAGATAGCCGCTGCATTTGGATGTTTTGTGCGTTCATAAAACAAACCGAGGTCGCATAAACCCTTCGCATACATTTCTTTAATGGTATAAATCGAGCGTTCAGCGGCTACAATGCCCTCGTCGCGGGGAAAGTCAGATTGAAACTTTCTTACATTTAACTCTGCTAATGCTAGAATATCAGGGTTTTGAAATTCTAAGCTGGCTTGGGCCACGTAAAGATCTGAAATCTTGAGATAACAATCTGGGAGAATTTCATTTTTGGGGAAACGCCTTATGATGGTTTGGTAGGCATCGATGGATTCCCTATATTCGCGCATCTCTTTAAGTAATTCCCCTTTGGCATAAAGGGCCCTGAGCGCAAGTTCGCTTTTTGGGACAGCAGACGCGACTTCATCATAAATGGTAAGTGCTGAATCTTGTGCTGAAATCCATTTTGGCAAATAGCGCATTTTGAAGGGGCGTCTTTTTTTCCCTTGCTTGAAGTGCTCAGCAATGTAAAATTTATAGGCCACAGCATCATCAAAAAAGATCGGATGCTGAGAGGCTTTTAAATAATTGGAAAATTCTTCATTTGCAAAGTCATATTCTTTCATTTCAAAATAGCAAATAGCTAAGTAATAAGACGATTCTGCAGCAGTATCCGCATCTGGAAAATAATAGATAATTTTTTCAAATTCACTCGACGCTTTTCGCCATTCTTTTTGATTGTAATAGCGGCTTCCGAGGTTATAATGCTCTTTTAAGTAACAATCGGCTTCTTCTTTTGACTTAAAGTATTTCGCCTTTGATTTTAATGCATGCAATGAGGGAATAAAAAAGAGCAATAGTAAAATAAAAATAAATTTATGCTTCATAGTGAATTCCTTAAGATGAAGGAAAGGAGAATACTGTAATGAAGGCATATCGTCAAGATGAAGATTTGTTATCGTTGGTTTTTACCAACCGCGAACCGAAACAGCTTCAAAATTTGGTTTTTGAGCGCGTCAAAGTCCCGGGGTTGAGCGATCGTAACAAATACTATGCCTTTTAAGATTTCTCAACGGCGAGGACTTTGGCGCGCTCAAAAACCAAATTTTGAAATTGTTTCGGTATAAAGCCGGACTGTCCTTTAATTTTCAAGATCCCCATATCTAAAAGCATCAATTTGATAATATCCGGATTGATCATTTCTTTGACCACTTTGGGATCTTCATGGACTACAACGGGAATGGTGATTGGCCGATCGAAAAGTTTTCCATATACAAACAAACCATCGGATAATTCTGTAAAATTACTTGGGTTTTCCTTTTCAAACCAGCTTTGCCACCATAGGGCGATGGAAGAAGTGCTAAAACCCAAATCTGAGGCAGCGCTGACGACTTCCCCTACTAAATCTTTTGGAGAATATAAGCCATTTGTCTTCAATGCATAGGGCCAAAGAGTATAATCCGCAGTCAGGGTCCCAATTTTTCTAGTGACTCGATTGCAGTAAGCTTTTACTGTCATATCGTTTTCCAAAGATTCAGTGTGCATTCTTAATCCCTCTTCAACATAAAAACGAAAGAGATTAAAAAAATGAATGTCGACAGGATCGATAATCCCCTTCGGCAATTTATTGGCAATTTTGAGAATATATTCCTGGTACAGGCCCTCAAATAAATCGCGCCTTCGGTTGGTTAATTGTTGATAAAATTTGTATTTAAGAGGAATCTCATCAGTGATTAATAAAAGACTCTTATAGACGTTTTCAATGGCTTCAATTTTTCCAGCCCCGCAATATTCTCCACCTTCAAGTGAAAGTTGAAAGAGATAAGGCTCAAAGTGGTCAAATTCCATGAGTATTTTTAAAGTGGATTTTAAAAGACTTTGCACATGGCCATAGCGAATATAAGCGCCGCCACTTTCGATTGCACTTTCGGAAATTTCCCAAGCCAAGACATGGGCTCCGTTCCTAAATTCGTTTTTAGCTAGCTCATCGGGTATTTGGTTAAAGTCTTCAATGGTTAGATGTTTTGCTTTGAATCTAGGACTTAACATGAGCCTTTTTTTAAGATCTCGTAAATTTTCCTCATTCCAACGAGTTTCCATCTTATCGACGAGTTTTTGCATCGATTCTTCAATGTTGATAAGATAAGATCCTGGAACTTCAATTTTCGGATCAAACTTCAAATGTGACCAATCAACCTCTAATTCAGTCAGGGGAATATCAATGAGTTTTTGCGCCTGTTTTAAATGTAATTGATGTTCTAGCGGGGGCTTGTTGGGGACATTCAAATAATGTTCTTGAATAAAAATAAAGACGGCAGCTGCCATATACCCAATATCTAGCCAGTCAATATCGATTAATCGGGGAGAAAAAAAGACTGAATTAAAGGAGAGAAGAAGTCTTGATTTTTCCCAGATATCTCTGGTTTTTTCAGACAAAAGATTGTTGCTATTAAGAATCTCGACCGTAAACCCAATCATTAAACCAGCTGAATAAAAGGGTGAGCTAAAATAAATCATGCCTGCAGTCACAGCCAAATCGATGGCAAAAGCAACCTGTTCAAGGTGATCCCTTAAAAAATTTACACCTTGAGCAAGCTTCGGTTGCTTGATTGGATCGATATGATGTTTGAGAATTTGTAATACAAAAGGGAGAGGATAAGAGATGATTCTCGCAATCCATCGACGTTTGTTTTTGGATAGATTTTGAGGAAGAAGCCCGGCATCTAATAGCATCAAAGTTGCAAAATTAATATTTCGGAAGAAACTTTTTGCTTGTGTAAATGCTCTGAAATCTGTTTCCCCTTGAGCCACACTTTGTGAGCTTCTTTGAGAATAAACCATCGCACTTGCAGAAAAAATACCGCTTAAAGTCCAACAGCAATTTGTTAACATAAAATCAATCCAATAAAAAAAACATATATATTATTTTCTGAAAATTAGTAAAAAATATAAGTGTAACTCTGATTTATTAAGAAATAATAAATATACTTTATTAAAATGATAAATTAACAATTATTTTTTATATGGAAGGATGACATTATCAAACATTGAGAAATGTTTTGCATTGAGTGAAATTAATTTTGCATCTACCGCTTTAGCTGTGGCTATAATTAAAGCATCGGCCAAACCAAGTCCATGACTTTTGCCAAAGTTTTTCCGAAATAAACCGCCAACTTCTGCTATTTTTAAAGTACAATTTTCTATATGAAATTCTTCTAAAAATTCACTCAAGATATTTTTTTCTTTATCATTTCTTATGCCTACATTCAATTCTGCAATAGTAATAACAGAAATGCAGCATTTTGATCGAACTAATGCTTCCTCTATGAATTCTACTGCTTTGTCAACCCCTTTTAAATAATCAATAAGAACATCAGTATCAATCAATATTTTCTCGCTCGAATTCATCTCTTATCTCTTTGAAATTTGGTAAATCTTCACGATTAGCCCAAAGCCCCGCTGCTTTTCTTTTTTTACGCTTTAAAGAAGATTTTTTTAATAAAATATATTCATCTATTGCATCTCGAATGAGTTTACTCTTACGCTTGCCTGTTGTAATAGAGAGCCAATGCAATTGATCTCTTTCATCTTCTGTAAGATAAATTTGTGTTCTAAACATATTCTTCTCAAATATACATCGTTTAATACTCAGTATACATCATCGATATTATTATATTCAAGTTTCTATGGAAATCACACTTTTGATGTTGCGAATTTTTTGTTTGAGATCTTCGGAGATCTCAATCCCCCCTAAATGCAGTGTCGCAAGAGACCGCTCGCTATTCCAAAAATGAATTTGAAAAGAAGTTGTCCCCGGATGCTCCGAGAAGCATTGCTTTAATTGGAGGATGTGGGACAAGCGGGCTTGATCTGCATTTAATTTGATAGCGATCGGTTTCATGACGTGCTCTTTTTTTTGGGGTGTTTTTGTCTCTTGTTTAGGTGGAGATCCTTTTGTTTGAAAACGGCTTGCCTGGAATTTAGCTTTATCATAGGCTTTATCGCATAATTCGATCATTTTTTCGTCAGCTTTTGTCAAATCATCCAACCATCGACATGATAATTTACTCTCTTCATCCTTTTTTTCAATTTGCAATACCGCATAGAGAAGTTGGTTTTCTTTGAGTAAATGATTCTTTTCCTCATATAAATCTGACCAAATGGGAAGTTCTTGCCGCTCTATTCCATCGCTAATGGTTAAAATAGCAAATTTTCTCTGTGACTTTGCGGAAATGCGAATTTGAACTGCTTCTACAATAAAAGCCGAACGAAAAACTGCTTCATTCCCTATGCTATCTAATCTTCGCAGCGGGATGCAGGAAAGTTTTTGCAAAATTTCCTTGTAATCATCCATGGGATGCCCGGTTAAGAAAAACCCCAAGAGAGTTTTCTCTTTGGCAAGAAATTGTTGACGAGGAGTAGGATGACGCACCGCAGGTGGAGTATTGAATCTCTCTTCATTGGTTTCTCCTATCAAAGAAAATAGGGTCATGATTCCAAGAGACTCTTCTTTTTGTTCTTTGGCGACAGCTTCAAAGATGGGATCGATTGCCAAGATTAATGCATCCCGCGACCACTTCGTAAAATCAAAGCAACCCGCCTCTACTAAACTTTCAATGATTTTTTTACCCACCTTTCTTATGTCCATTCTCTTAAAAAAATCATAAAAACTTTTAAAGGGTCCTTTTCTTCTTCTCTCCTGTAAGATATTTGCGACAACTCCTTCCCCCACACCCTTAATCCCGTTCATTGCAAAACGAATTCCTTGTTTCGTCGCTTGAAACATTTCTCCCGCTTCATTAATATCGGGAGGAAGCATAGCTATACCCATGCTTTGGCATTCTCTAATAAATTTAGCGACCTTGGTGAGATCATCCCTGGCACAAGTCATCAACGCAGCCATCCACTCACCCGGATAATTAGCCTTTAAATAGGCTGTCACATAAGAAAGGTATCCATAGGCCGCAGCGTGAGACTTATTAAACCCATAGGCTGCAAATTTCTCCATTTTGTCAAAGACTTGCATAGAAACGTCTTCACCAATTTGGTTTTGCGAGGCCCCCTGACGAAACTTTTCTCTTTGTTTCGCCATTTGATCCATTTCTTTTTTTCCCATGGCTCTGCGAAGAACATCCCCTTCTCCCAAGCTAAAGTTAGCTAATTTACTTGCAATTTGCATCACCTGTTCTTGGTAGACCATAATTCCATAAGTTTCAGATAGAATCTCTTTCATCCATGGATGATCATACTCAATAGGCTCCTTGCCATGTTTGCGATTGATAAAGGAGGGAATCATATCCATGGGCCCCGGACGATACAGTGCACCCACAGCAATAATTTCTTCAAACCGATCGAGATGAAGCTGCCTTGCTAAATCTTGCATTCCCCCAGACTCTAATTGGAAAATCCCCATTGTTTTTCCTTGATTGAGCAAATCAAAAGTAGGTTGATCGTCTAAGGGGAGATTGACCCAATCAATTTTTTTTCCCGTAGATCTTTCGATAGCGTTGACACATATTTGAATAGCGGTCAAAGTGGTCAACCCTAAAAAATCAACTTTGAGCATGCCAACTGCTTCAACCGGTTTCATAGAAAACTGCGTCACAGGGATCTCTGAGTCTTTAGCATTGCATATCGGGATGAGATCCGTTAATGGAGAACCACTGATGATGATCCCTGCTGCATGTATTCCCGTATTGCGAATAGACCCTTCGAGTTTTTTTGCCAAATCGATCAATCTTGCAACTTCTTCATCCGATTGATAGAGCTGCTTAAGATCTTGATCTTTCTCCAAAGCTTTGTCTAAAGTAATATTGAGATCTTCAGGGACAAGTTTTGCAATTTCATTGACTTTTGAGAGAGGAACGCTCAAGACTCTTCCAACATCTTTGAGAGCCATTTTAGCTTTCATAGTACCGAAAGTGATGATTTGTGCGACGTTGTCTTTTCCATATTTATGTAATGTATATTTGATGACGTCCCCGCGCCTATCCATGCAAATATCGACGTCGATATCAGGATAAGAAATTCTCTCCGGATTAATAAAACGTTCAAAAAAAAGATGAAACCTCAACGGTTCAATATCTGTCACTTCAATTAAATAGAGAACAATAGAACCGGCCCCGGATCCCCGTCCGGGCCCCATTGGAATGCCATTTTTTTTTGCCCAATTAATGAAATCCCAGACAATGAGCAAATAATCGGCCATTCCTTTGGGAATAATAATACTCAACTCATCATCCAGTCTTTCCCTAATCACTTCCATAGGATCGCGACCCGGAAAAATTTCCTTCACTTTTGCTAGGCGTTCCGGCGTATAACGTTTCGGTATTCCCTCCTCGCACAGTTGCTTTAAGAATGCTTCGACAGCAGCATTTTGCTCTACTTTAGTAAATGATTTATTTTCTAAAGTTGGTGGAAGATAGACAGGGTAATGTTTTGTTTTAAAATCAATATCGACAGAACATTGATCGGCTATCTTACCCGTTTGGGCCAACGCTTCAGGGACATCTGAAAAGTGATCCTCCATTGCTTTAGCTGGTTTAAAATAAAGCTCATGTGTGGGATAGGTTTCTCTTTTAGGATTTGGAATGCGGAATTTTAAATTGCCATAATGATCTTTTTCCCAGATCTCACATGGCTCACCCGATTGAATGTTGAGAAGGATTTCATGGGCCCGCCAATCATCCCGGTGGATATAGTGAATATCATTGGTCGCTACTAAAGAAATATGAAACTGTTTCCCTAGTTTCATTAAGGCTTCATTCACTTTTTGTTGCTTTTGAATGTAATCCTGGTAGTGTTGGAATAGCCAAGATTCTTGCTGCATCCCATCGCTTTGAATGTCCCCGGGAGACATAGAATGTCTCTGAAGATCAAAATAATAATCCTCTCCAAAAAAGCCCATCATCTTCTGGAGATACGCATGAAGACTTTCTTCACTTCCCTGTAAGATTTCATGAGCTAAACGTGAACCCATGCTCCCGTCTAAACAAATCAACCCTTGCTTGTAGCGGTTGATGCATTCATCATCAATGCGAGGATAATAATAAAATCCTTCTAAGTACCCGATGGAAGAAAGCTTGCAAAGATCTTGATAGCCTTGTTTATCTTTCGCCAGGAGGGTGAGATTATAACCAGCTCTCATTCCAGGCAATTTGCTTTTGTTTAGCCGAGATTGGGGGGCAATATAGAGTTCACATCCCAAGATGGGCTTGATTTTAAATTCTTTACACTCCTTATAAAAATCGATAGCTCCAAATAAATTCCCATGATCGGTTAAAGCTAACGCAGACATTTCTTCATGGCTGGCCCGCTCAGCGAGATGATGGACAGAAGCTGTTCCATCTAAAATAGAATATTGTGAATGGCAACGCAAATGGACGAAGGAAGACATTTTATTATTTCTATGTTCTTGCAGCAACTTGAGGATCTACAGAAACTCGACGGGTCATTTCATCTTTTGAATGCCCCCGAACATGGATGGCAGTGGTGGACCAAAGAGGGATCAGCAATAAGACAGAGATGAGACAACAAATAATAAGGGCAAAGTAAAATCCCTCCCAACCCATGCTCTGACTGATAGAACCTAGCGGATATCCGGCGAATGCAGCGCCTACATAGGCAAAAAAACCAACAAATCCGGTGGATGTGGCCGCCGCCTTTTTATGAGAAAGTTCAGCTGCAGCTAGCCCAATCATCATTTGAGGACCAAAAATAGAAAACCCAATGCAAAACATGACGATGGAATCGACTAAAGTATGTCCTACGGGGATCATCCAAAAAATTCCAATAAATATAAACATACCGAATGAAAATATGACATTGATCGGGCCTCTTTTGCCCTTGAATACGCGATCTGAAGACCATCCGGCAGCTAAACTGCCAAAAAAACCACCCACTTCAAAGAGGGATACACACCCATTTGCACCGATACTACTATATCCTTTAGCCTCAACTAAAAATAAAGCGGTCCAATCGTTAATCCCCGTGCGAACTGCATACACAAAAAAATAAGCGACAGCGAGAAGCCAGATGTAAGGATTTTTAAAAACGAAATTAAAGAGAATTTGTTTAGAGGATAGATTGTTTTCTAAACTCTCCGCTTCCAATTTATCGATTTGATCATTTCTATATTTTTCGATGGGGGGGAGGCCAAGAGACTGCGGGGTGTCGCGCAGGCGGTTGATAAGAAAAAATCCCACTAAAATGCATAATACTCCAGGGATAAACATCGCATAGCGCCAACCAAAAAATTGAAGGGCTACTCCAGCTAACCAAGGAATCAAAAACCCACCCACATTGTGAGAGACATTCCACGTCGACCACCAGGATCCTCTCTCAGAATGAGAGTACCATTGTGTCAAAAATTTTGCACAAGGGGGCCAACCAAAACCTTGAAACCAGCCATTCAACCCCCAGAAAATTGCAAAAAACACAATGGAGGAGGAGAAGCCAAAACAAAGATTACAAACACCGGTAAGCATTAATCCAATCGCCATCATATAACGGGGATTGATTCGATCTCCCAAGATACCGCTGGCAAATTTGCTTATACCATAAGTAATCGAAAGAATACTTCCAAGAATACCTAATTGAGTTTTGTCAAAGTCGAGGTCTTGAATGAGACCCGGCATAGCAAAGGTAAAACTTTTACGAGTAAAGTAATAGAAAGCATAACCGATAAACATCGAATAAAGGATCCGGATCCGCCAATACTTGTAATCAGCCCTGACTTTTTCTTTATCTTTGATCTCCGGAAGGTAGGGAGCGGGTTGGAAGATGGCGAGCAGCTTGTTCACCGGGTGTTCTCCTTATGAATCGGACTTATACACAAACAACATGAAGAATTGGTTTTTGACGGCGTCGGCTCGGATCTGCCTGCATCGCACAACTTACTCAAGTTGTGCTGCTTCGGCACCAGCTTCACTTGATCTGAATTCATGGCGCCTCCTTGTCAAAATTCCAATTCTTCAAGTTGTTTGTGTATATATTACATTTATATTCTACATTTCAAAAATAGAATTTAACAATCGGTTCTGTCAAGAAAATATCTTATTTACCATCTATTATACCTTTAAAGATTTTCAAAATCAACAGATATTCAAGGAATTGAAGGGACTAATTTTTTTTTAAAGGGGGAATGGAGACCATAAGAACCTTGTAATAGAACTTCTTTCGAAACTGCAATCCCCTTTCTTTTTTAAAACATTACTTTTAATTCGCTCAAAAATGCCTTTTTCTTTTAAAATAGATCGACTTAATAAAACTATATTCAAAATTTAGAAATGATCCGGCTTACGCTCAGCACTTCGAAAGAACCTGAGATTCATTTATTTAATAAATCAACGATTTTAATGGGATCCGACTCCCAAATGGTTGACCTTATTCTCCCCGGGTCTAATATTCAAGATATCCATCTTAAAATCGCTGAAATCAACCATTCTTATTATTTATATAACTGTCCTCATGACCCTTTTGTATCGTTAAATGGCCACCCATTTGGAAAAAAAATCATCAATTCAGGCGATCTCATCACTATCGATTCTTTTTCCATTTTATTTGAAACCATTCATATCAAAGACAAAAGCGAAAAAAAGAGGGAAGACAATCCATCAAAAAATATCGGATGTGTTCAACCCGAAAAAAGCGAACAAAAAGAAAGTTTGCTTGATATCCCTTTTGAGGAGGATGTGGAAGGATTAAAAGACGATGAGATTGAGATAAAATCATTAGAAAATTATTTGCTTGAGCTTGAAAAAAACGACATCGAAGAGCCAAAAAAGAATAAAAAAAAAGAATTTGAGAAAAAGAGCTCGAGTTTAAAAGATGATTATTTAAGAGATCTAGAAGAAGATGAAGATCCAAAGAAAAGTCATTTTGTACATCCGGTAGAAGCCAATCATCTTTTCCATGCTTGGAAATGGATATTGCTTTTTATATTTTCCCTTCTTTCAGTTTCAGGAATCATTGGGTCTATCATCTATTTAAAAGTCACTGACAAAACTGAAGTTCATGAAATACGAGCTGCTCAAGCTGTAGCAGATGTTGCGATTGCTCTTATGCATGCTCAATTAAATCACTTAAAACCTCATAATCATAATTGGTCGGATGTCGATTTTTTAAAAACCAACTTACAGGCAATTTTACCAGACACCCATTCGTTTTCTTCTCAACTGGATTCGCAAGGTCAATTTAATTGTTGCCCTTATAGTTTAAGGATTTATACAAATAGCGAACTGTCTCACTTTCTTTTAATTGCACAGCCGGCACCTAGTCTATTAAATTGGATGATTCCCCAATCGCTCATCGTCCTTGATTCTCACCTCATGGAATTACATATTTTGAAAGACGTCAGGGGACTTAACCGTTTGCTAGCAAACCCGGACCCCTTAGAAGGCTCTAATGGAAAAGAGATTACTTCATTAATTAAAAAAGAAGCACTGATTCGCTTGGCTAGTTTAGCCAATGATTCAAGCCAACAAGATTTTTCACCAGCAAAAAATCTAGGTTGGGTGCGGCCGGGTGCAGAAAATTTAATTTATAATGCACCGAGATATTATTTACTCGGCCATCACGTGGTGGAAAAAGCCATGGCCCTTGCGACAAGCAAGGGTAAAAGCCAGGAAGTTTCTGAGCTAAAGCAAGCCATTGAAAATATTTCAATCCTCGACCCCTATGTGCTTTATACAGATTTAGGAAAAAAATCAGCTCTCCTTGTCCGCAAAGGAGTAAAGTTATTTGCACCCAACGATAAGTTGTTATTTGGCTATATTTTATTTAATGCTCAAGGAAGAATTCATGAAGTCAATTTATTAAAAGATGATGAGGAACTCAAAGAGCCTATTGTTTTTGGAAGTAAAGATACGGAATATCTCTCTTTAAATAATGAGGAAGAAATAGATTCATCCGAACTTCTTTTGGATGAATATTCTACTGTAGATACCAATCATCCCATTTATATCCATCTTCAATCTCTAATCGCAGCAAGAGATAATGAGGTCAGACCCCTTGTCAGTTCCCTTGTCAATTTAATCTCTGAGGAACTACACACCCCTCGATCCCAATTTTTTGAGGAATTTCAAAATTTTTGCCATATCTATTTGTTAGCAAATCTAAAGCACAAAAATACCATTAAAACAGCTCTGGATAATCTTTACCATCAATATGACGATATGTCAACCCAGCAGTTTTTAAATTTTGTTAAGGCTTTGAATTTAGAAAATTTTGTGCAAAAAAATGGGCAAATCATTTCCATTCAAGAAGAAAAGTGCCATCAATGCGTAAAGGATTTGATGATCAATATAGAAAACAGCCGCTCATTAGAAGAACTCGATGTTCAAATTACAATGCTTAACATCTTTTTAAATTTAGATTATATTAAAAATCCTGATGAATTGCTTAAATATCAAAATAAAGTAAGAAATTTAATTTTAGATAAATTAGAACTTTTTTTAGCTAAAGATAGCAATCCCCCTCTAAAAATATCAGATGAAGAGACTCTTGATCATATTCTTAGCTTGAATCATTTTATCCACCCCGAAGAAAAAGAATTCTTTCTCAAAGAATTTAAAGAAAGATTCAAAGAGGCTGAAGAAGAATAGACTTCTTTCGAACGGAAGTCTAATAGCTCCTTAAGTCCCCGCTGCCCCTTGGCATTTTGTTGGAATTAAGTTTTGGTAATGTGTGCTGCCATCAAAAAAAAGCAATATAGGCCCTTTGTCTTTGAACCTAGAAACGGCAGTTGAAGGCGATAAATTGACGCAATCTTTTGAGCCATAATCGCTAACAATCGGGGGTGCCTTCACCTTTTGGGAATGTTCACCCCCGATTGTTAGCGATTCTAACTCAAAAT